>JABXIP010000289.1 GCA_013373005.1 Cytophagia bacterium
GTTTAATAGTTGATAGAATGCTTAGACTGTATTTCTATAAAAAAGTTTAGTTAGGTATTCATGCGGCAGCTTTGGCAGTAAGTTTCTTTAGAATAAAGATAACCACCAAGAGCAATGTCATAGGAACTAATGTATAAGTAAATGCCTGATCCGCTCCTAGCTCTCTGAACAGATAGCCTACAATTCTCGAACCTAACGTTCCCCCTAAAGCAGAGAAAATAATTATAAGACCTGACATAGAGCTGTGTAACTTCTTAGGCAGAGCACTCAAAACCACAGAATTAAGCAACGGGTATATAGGAGCGATAAATAGCCCAACTAAAGGAAAAGCATAACCAATAGCCGGCACATCAGCTAAAGTCTTAACAACTCCTATATCTGCATTGACTGCTTTAGGAAGTACAAATAATACAATGGCCATAGCTCCCAGAATACACACAGTAAGCACTGTTGCCCATGAAAACTTTTTGGTCAGCTGACCCGCAGCCAAACGGCCAATTCCCAAAGAAATCATCAGCACACTAGACATCATAATGGCTACATTCTCTGGCAGGTTCATCACCTTCTGATTGAAAGTTGGCAACCAGGTCATGATTCCCTGCTCCATCATTACAAACAAGAATGCAGAAAGCACAAAGACAATCACCAATAGCTTAGCTATAAGCATGATCATTTCCATAAAATCTTCCTTGAGTCCGGCTCCGGGAGCCTCGTAACTTTGGTCGAATTTAGCCCTGCTAAGTAGAAAGAAAGCGGCCATAGTTAGTCCTGCCAGCAACCAATAAACATTGAGCCATGCATCGGGATTCGATTCGGAATTAAAGGCAGGAAATAAGAAGTATGCCAGCGCAATACCGAACATAAACACTCCTTCAATGCTACTCATTAGACTGTTGTGTTCGCTTTCATTGTTGGTAACCAGCCCAATAGCAGAGTAAACCGATACCTTAATGACGCCAAACCCAATACCCACCATCATAAAGAGCAGCTTGGCGCTCCAAAATGAATTACCAAAATACATAAGAATACAGCCTATGGTAACCAAAAGCAATGCTCCCATCATTCCTTTCTTATAACCTATCCTTGGCAAAAAGGAAGCGATCAGGAAAGAAGTAAACATGATGGAAAAGTCTTTGAAGGCTTCCAGAATACTGGCATCCAACTCATCTACTCCATATACATTCTGTGACTTGAGAATTACAATTCCCACGGAGTTTAGAAGAATGGCAAAAACAAAGTAGTTGATGTAGAGTGAAAGCTTGATGGCTTTGTTGTTCATAGCAAAAAATTAAGGTCGGAGACGGAAGATAATAAATTGATCGTAAATCGTTTGCCAGTATTCAAGACATGGACAAAAAGAAAGCCTCATCCGAATTACGAATGAGGCTTTCCTTTCTACTCTAATTTCTATCAGTTGCCAGGAAACGCAAATACATCGTCTGTCAGTGGAATATTAAGCTCCACGTTGTTCACCTTAAGCGCCTGAATTTCTACACCTCCTACTTTCACAGAAATCTTAGTAGGTACCTTTATACTTCCGAACTCTTTATAATCAGAAACAAATGAGGTAACCTCTTGCCCAACACTGGCACTATTTTCCTTAGATGCCGCAACCATGTAAGTTTCCTTATCGAAATAGTATTTAGTGACCTTTCCTTTTGGAGTGGTAAGGTCAATTCTATAATAGCTCTTTCCTGCTAAATCTTCTTCGCCAATCATGTCCAGCTTCATCCCTCTGGCTTTGTAATTCACAAATTCATTGAGGAATTCACCATCTTTAATTTCATCGGCCTGAGCACCAGTTAGTTTGGTTGGCTGAGGCATTCCTTGTGGAGGGCTTTGTGCCCATGCTGTCTCACCATCATAAGCCTGAATGATTTTCATGCCTTGAAAAGAAAGCTCCATTTTCTGTCTTCCCTTTGCATCTCCATAAATCACTCCAGCCAGCTCTATTCCTGAAGTCATCATGGTAATGTCCATTTTTCTAGACTTTAGCGCCTGCCAATTAGCAGATCCTCCAATAGCCTCTACATATTTCTTAGCTATTTCATCGGCAGTTTGGGCTTGAACCAAAGAAACAGCCAGTATCATTAATAAGAATGTTCCAAATATCTTTTTCATGAGTTTATAATTTGATTGAACATAAGCAATCTGATGATCGAAATTTACAACGAATGAGTATATGGTCAATGAATCTGATGAATAGTTTAATAGCTACATGAATTTCACCTGCTCGGCATATCTCAACACCGAAATCTATTTTTCCATATCTTCAATTATGAAGTATCTAATCGCAGTTGTCCTTATGGCCATATCATTTTCATCTTCCGCTCAACGTGCCAGAGACTTAGGAATTGAAATTGGTGTTATGAAGCCAGGTGCTCTCAATTCCATCACCGATGTGCCTGGAGTACTAGTAGGTCATAAAACTTTGATTGAGGGAGAAAACATCAGAACCGGAGTCACTGCCATTTTAGCTCATGATGGAAATATCTTTCAGGAAAAAGTGCCCGCTGCTATTTACATAGGCAATGGCTTTGGAAAGTTAGCCGGAATCAGTCAGGTGAAAGAACTAGGCAATCTGGAAACCCCAATTATTCTTACCAATACGCTTAGTGTGCCTATGGGCATTCAGGGAACGGTAAAGTATACCCTGAACCTCGAAGGAAATGAGAATGTACGTTCGGTAAATGCGGTAGTTGGAGAAACCAATGATGGTGGCCTAAACGACATCAGAGGAATGCATGTAAAAGATTCTGATGTGATTGAAGCCATAGAAAACGCCAAGTCTGGGATGGTTGAAGAAGGTAATGTTGGAGCAGGTACAGGGACCATTGCTTTTGGTTTTAAGGGTGGAATTGGCACTTCTTCACGCTTGTTACCTGCTACTCTCGGAGGCTATACTGTTGGTGTTTTGGTTCAAACCAATTTTGGAGGTGTCCTTTCCATCGCAGGAGCTCCAGTGGGAAAAGAACTAGAAAGGTATCCTTTCAAAAATGCCATTGAAAAAAGTGATGGCTCATGCATGATGGTTGTGTTAACAGATGCTCCACTAGACGCTCGGCAGTTAGAAAGAGTGGCCAAAAGAGCTATGATGGGCTTGGCCAGAACCGGAGGAATTGCCTCTAATGGTAGTGGCGATTATGTTGTAGCCGCTTCAACTGCGAAGAGCATGAGAATCCCCTATCAAACGACTGAAAAACTAGACAAAGGTGATGTATTGAGAAATGATGAGATGTCTGCCTTATTTATGGCCACCATTGAAGCTACCGAAGAAGCCATCATCAACTCTTTATTTGCCGCAGAAACCATGACTGGGAATGGAAGAACAATAGAATCCTTACCCAAGAAGCAGGTTATTCCGATCCTTAAAAAATATGGAGTTATTCGCTAACGTGCCTCATGGCATCCAGCGTATCGCTTGCAGCTTCTATCCGGTCTTTACCTATTGAACCGAACTTATCTAACCAGTTGGCCAGCTCATTATCCACTTCTTGAAGTAAGTCAAGGCCCTTTTCAGTAATTACCACATCTTTAGCCCTTCTATCAGACAAGCATACAGATCTTGCCACCAATCCCTTCAACTCGAGCCTGTCTACAATTCTCGAGGCATTGGACATTCGATCGAGCATTCTTTCAATGATAACGTTCACCGTGCACGGATCAGGGTACTGGCCGCGAAGAATCCTAAGCACGTTGTATTGGGGTGTTGTAATACCGTGACTCTTAAACAACTTACTTTGCTGATCGTGCAACCAGCTATTTGTATAGATGATGTTCACCATCAACTTTTCATATGGGCTCTTGAATCCCTTGTTTTGCTTAATATCTTCTACAATCCCCATTAGTTGAGATTTAATTAAAAACTAAAATAGCATTTTGGTTTAACACTACCACATCCCTTTAATTCTCCTTTAATCAAGTTTGTTCCCTATATTAGAAATTGTGGTTAAACCATATTCGCGTAATATGGTCTAACCTATGATTTGGAAGTCTTGGAAGAAAAGGATTTGCTGAGAGAGTTTAAGGAACCATCTACTAAAGAGAGGGCCTTTCGAGAATTGGTAGCCGCCTACCAGGAGCGAATCTATTGGCATGTTCGAAAAATCGTTATCTCCCATGACGATGCGGATGATGTAACTCAAGAGGTTTTCATCAAAATCTATAAGCACCTGGATGACTTCCGAGAAGATTCCCAGCTATTTACCTGGATTTATCGCATTGCTACTAATGAAGCCCTCAACCAACTGAAGAAGATTAAGCGTAGGACATCAGTTTCTATTGACGATGTACATGGTGAACTAGATAATCACTTAACCCATGGCGGTCTCATTAGTGGAGATGAGATTCAAATGAAACTACAAAAATCACTTCTGAAGCTTCCAGAGAAGCAAAGATTGGTCTTTAACATGAAATATTTTGATGACCTGAAATACGATGAGATTGCGGAAATAACTGGTACAAGCGTTGGAGCATTGAAGGCGAGTTTTCACCTCGCTGTAAAAAAAATTGAGCAGGATTTAAACAATGATTAAACCTTCTAACCATTTGATAATCAAATAAACAATGAGCGAAAAAGGCAAACATATTAAGCTTGAAGACAACTCAGAGTTGTCTAAGAACATCTTCGATGTTCCTGAAGGCTATTTCAATAGTTTGCAGAGCAGGCTCATAGAAAATTCTGAAAGCCTACTGCAACAGTCAGATGAACTGAAAAAGTTGCCATTTGAGGTACCTACCAACTATTTTGATGAGCTTACCGACAGCATTATGGATAAAACCATTGGTGCAGAAACAAAGGTAATTCCAATAACTCATCAGCTCTGGTTTAGGGTTACGGCTGCTGCAGCTTCATTGGTTCTAGTAGCAAGTTTTTACTTTTTGCTCCCAAACCAAGCTGAAGCGGATCATTCACTAACTGATATTTCGAATGATACGATTATCGAATACTTGAATGCTCAACAGCATTCTAATGAAAACATTTTTGATGGCTTAGATTCGTTAGACCTGATTCTGGATGATATTATTGCGGAAGAGTTAAATGTCTTTGCAGATGTGCTCTCTACTAATACGGAATTGAATTACGATTTTGAATATTTCGACTATTAAAGAAATGAAACTTATATATACAAGTTTACTAATTCTGGCCTGTAGCCTTTCTTTTGCCCAGCAACAAGGCAAAAGTGAAGAGGAAAGAAGGGCAGAATGGGAAAGACTGAAGGCAGCAAGAGTTGCTTTTCTTTCCAACAGACTTCAGTTAGATGTTGCTACTGCACAGCAGTTTTGGCCTGTTTTTAATGAATATGAAAGCAAAAAAGAGGCTCTTGGAAATAAGTACAACAAACAGAAATATGAGCTTGTGAGTGAAAATGGCGGCTGGCGCAATTTGTCAGATGCCAATGCCGATAAAATGCTGGATATCTATCTCGAGCAAAAGCAAGCAGAACTAGATTTAGAAAAAGAGTATTTGGCCAAATTCAATAAGGTATTGGACAAAGGACAAATCTGGATGGTCATTAGAATAGACTCTGATTTCAGAAGATCCTTAATGAAGCGCATTAGCGATAGAGAAGGGCAACCTGACGAGACGAAAGGCAATGGGAGAGATGGAAACAAGCCCAAAGACAGAAACTAAATATTAAATCCTGCTAACCGCAGGATTTTTTATTTCCTCACATTTGTAGCCAAGTGGCTTTGACGTAATTTGCACCATGGCTCATCTGTCACTCTATCAACTGAACAGTCTGATCAAGTCAGAATTGGAAAACTCACTTGCCCCCTCCTATTGGGTCATTGCAGAAATCAGTGAGCTGAGAGAAAATGTTAAAGGCCACTGTTACATGGAGTTGGTTGAAAAAGAAAACAACTTCATTCAGGCCAAAATAAGAGCTAACATTTGGGCCTATACATACAGAACCCTCAAACAACAATTTACTCAGGCTACCGGCTCTACTTTGAAGGCTGGAATTAAAGTACTATTCAACGTAAGCATCAATTTCCACGAGGTTTATGGAATGAGCCTTACGGTGAATGACATTGACCCAAACTTCACCATAGGAGAAAAATCCAGACAAAGAGAAGAGACCATTAGAAAACTTCGAGAAGAAGGGTATTTAGAATTGAACAAGGCTCTCCCTCTCCCTCTTGTTCCACAGCGATTAGCCATCATCAGTTCATCTTCGGCTGCTGGCTATGGAGATTTCATGAACCAAATGGCCAATAATTCGCAAGGCTACGATTTCAAAACCGAAACCTTTAATGCTATAATGCAAGGGAATGAAACCGAGTCATCCATAGGAAATGCCTTGGAGCAAATTAAAGACAGAAGTGATGATTTCGATGTGATAGTCATCATAAGAGGTGGTGGCGCCCAAACCGATCTGGATAGCTTCGATGCCTACGGGCTTGCTAAATTAATAGCAGCGGCTCCACTTCCCGTATTAACCGGAATTGGCCATGAGAGAGATGAAACCGTAGCAGATCTGGTTGCCAACACTGCCCTAAAAACGCCAACAGCTGTAGCAGAATTCATCATCGGTGGAATCGATAGATTCTACACCTCCATCTACGATCTGAATGTTCGTCTGGAGAGAGGAGTTAGAGATAAATTCTCAAGAGCTAAAGATGAGCTAACTTATCATGGTCACAGACTAGAGAGAGCTGGTTCATCTTTTCTGAAGCAGGCAGGCAGCCTGATAAGAGATAAGGAGCATATACTTAAATTCGCTGTTAAGGCGAGCATGGAAAAACAGCGAAACGTACTGAATGGCTTGAACGATAAAATCAAATTGATTGATCCTAAGAATGTCTTTAAAAGAGGTTATTCCATTACCCTGAAAAATGGAAGATCTATCAACAATCAGCAGATTGAAGTAGGTGATGTTTTGGTAACAAAAAACCAGAACTCTAAAATTGAAAGTAAAGTGACCAGCATAGAAAATGAGTGAGCAATTGAGTTATAAAAATGCATTGAAGCGCATCAATGAGATTGTGGAAAGAATTGAAAACGAAGATCCTGATATTGATGAGCTCTCCTCTTTGGTAAAAGAAGCCACCAGCCTTATTGCGCAGTGCAAAGCTAAACTGGAAAACACAGAGGCCGAAATTCAACTTTCACTCGAAAAACTGAATTAAAAATGACAGAGCAGCAGGCTTTAGCTGAGATTCAACAACTTTCTGAGCAGATCAACTATCACAACGATCTTTACTATCAGCAAGACAAATCGGAAATCTCTGACTACGATTTCGACAAGTTATTGGAGCGACTTATTGAGCTGGAAGGTCAATTCCCACAATACAAATTTGAAGATTCTCCCAGCCAAAGAGTCGGTGGCACCATCACCAAGAACTTTGAAACGGTAGTTCACAAGTACCCTATGCTTTCCTTAGGAAACACCTACTCTAAGGAAGAGCTGATAGACTGGGATGGCAGAGTAAATAGAGGATTAGGAACAGACGACTATGCCTACTTCTGTGAGCTGAAATTCGATGGTACAGCACTAAGTCTCACCTACGAAAACGGACTCCTTAAAAGAGCTGTAACTCGTGGTGATGGTACCCAAGGTGATGATGTAACCACCAATGCCAAAACCATCAGAACCATACCAATGAGGTTAAAGCATGATGTGCCGGAAAGCTTTGAAGTAAGAGGTGAAGTCTACTTCCCCAAAAAAGAGTTTGAGCGTGTAAATGCAGAAAGAATTGACATTGGCGAGGAACCACTAGCCAACCCAAGGAATGCCGGCTCAGGAACACTCAAGATGCAAGATTCATCCATTGTGGCTTCCAGAAAGCTCGATTGCTACCTCTACTATTTATTGGGAGACACTCTGGAATTTAAGACTCATTCTAAGTCGATGGCTCAACTTGAACAATGGGGCTTTAATGTATCTCCTACTTACAAGAAATGTAAGAACATAGAAGAGGTATTGGAGTACATTGCCTATTGGGAAAGCAAGAGACATGACCTTCCTTCAGAGACTGATGGTGTTGTGATCAAAGTAGACAGCCTTGATCAACAAAACGAACTGGGTTTTACAGCCAAAAGTCCACGTTGGGCCATTGCCTACAAATACAAAGCGGAAAGCGCCTCTACTATTTTGGAAAGCATTTCTTACCAGGTTGGGAGAACCGGCTCAGTAACTCCTGTGGCCAATCTAAAACCAGTACTCTTGGCTGGCACCACCGTTAAGCGGGCCTCGCTTCATAATGCCAATGAAATCGCCAGACTAGGACTATGTCTTGGAGATACCGTTTTCGTTGAAAAAGGAGGCGAGATCATTCCTAAAATCACTGGAGTTGACCAAGCTGCAAGGCCTGCTAATAGCAGTGAGGTGGAATATATTACCCATTGTCCGGAGTGTAATACAGAGCTAATCAGAAAAGAAGGCGAAGCAAATCACTATTGCCCGAATACTGAGGGATGCCCTCCGCAGATACTTGGGAGAATTGAGCATTTCATTCAGCGAAAGGCAATGGATATAGACAGCCTTGGGTCAGAAACTATTAGAGGACTACTCGATAATGGCCTGATCGAAGATTATGCCGGCTTGTATAAGCTGAGCTATGAAGACCTCAATGGACTGGAATTCAAAACATTCTCTGAGAAAAAAAGTGATTTCAGCGTACGAAGCCTCAGAGAAAAGTCTGCCAGCAACATTATTGAGGCAATAGAAGCTTCTAAGAAGACTCCATTTGAGAGAGTTCTTTTCGCTCTAGGTATTCGTTATGTGGGGCAAACAGTTGCAGAAAAGCTAGCGCAGCA
>JABXIP010000479.1 GCA_013373005.1 Cytophagia bacterium
ATCTCTATCGATGAGCTGAAAAGCAAGTTGAAGGAAAGCTGTGCGCTGGAAGGTCTTTTGAAGAAGCTTTGAAGAACCAGAAAGAATCTAAAATAAGTATTCGATCGGGAAGCAAGGCTGACATCAGCGCTGTCTTAGAAATTGCCAAAACTTGGCTAGCAGCTTTCGATCCGGACGGTAACAATGCCAATGGGTTTCTATTTGGTGCCCCTTATACTCATGAAGACCTACTCCAAATCATTGAGGCAGGAGACTTGGTGGTAGCATTAAATAATGAAGCTGAAATCATCGGTTATTTTCTAGTGGATAATTTCTCGAATAATCCAACATCAATCCTGTATCGAGACTATCTAAAAAAACTATTACCAGAAAATGAAAGAATTTGTCCGCGAGCACAAATCGCTATAAAGGAGGCTTATCAGGGAATGAGCCTTTCAGGAAAGTTAACTACTTTCCTGAAAGAGAGAGTCCGGGAACGATACGATGGGGTATTTTCCATAGTATCACTTCAAAATCCAAAGATGCCCGTTCACCAAAAGGCAGGATGGCAGATTATTGACCAAAATGATGATTACTATTTTGTGCTACTCCATTTATAGTAATCAAACAGAGTTCTCTGCATGAATCCAAAGTATGGGTAAATGAAGCTCTGGTTTTTCATAACCAACCCAACTTGCGAGATCTTCCGCAGTTATGAGTTCTTTATCCCTCATTTCGAGCATGAGTTTATTGAAACGAAACAGTTGGTTCACCTGCTCTTCACCCTTAAAGCTATGCTGCTGAATTCCCTGTTCAATTATACTAAAACCGGTTTTTTCCATTTGCTCGGAAAGGTCATTCAATGCAGCAGAAGCTGGAAACTTCTCTCTAATCATATAATCAATAAGCTCCCTGATTGTTTCTCCATTTGAAAATTGGAGGCTAATTTTATGATAGTAAGTGTCCATAATTAATATTTTTCCTCCAGGCTTCATTACTCTTTTTAATTCCATTAATGCCAAGTTGTGGTTAGGTAAATGTTGAAACACTCTATCTAGCCAAACTTTATCTACGCTACTCTTTGCCAAAGGCAGCGCGAATATATTACCTAACAGAAAGTTGATGTTCTGAGCTTCTGCATGCCTTCGTTTGGCTTCAACTATAAATTCCTCATCTGCATCTATGGCAATTACATTTGATCCTTCACTTGCAAACTCTAAAACATCGAGCCCAATTCCGCAGCCAACATCTAAAACGGTCTCTCCCGCCTGAGGATTTAGGCGTTTGTAGCCCAACTTCTTTGATGAAACAAGCATCTCATGCACCCTTTCGAGATAGGAGCCGTCATAGGTTCTTGGGTTCCTCATATCTTAAGCATATAGTCCAACAGTTTGCCTGGAATATCAACTCCACAGACCTCGATCAGAGCACTGAAACCTGTCGGATTATTCACTTCCAGAAGAAATAAATTACCATCCTGATCTTCCAAAAAATCCACCCCAGAGAAGTTGAAATTCGCCAAATGTGATGCAAGAACAGCCTCTTTATTCAGTTCATCTCCGATAACAACCGGCTTATAAATTAAAGCTCCAGGACCTGCAGCATTTCTAAAGTCATTCTCCTGCATATGAAACACTGCAGAAGCAATCACCTGATCTCCCAATACAATCAAGCGGTAACCTCGTTTAGTCTTAATGAAAGATCGCATGATAAACTCCTGACCTATTGAAGTCAGATAGTCAATGGTTGATACTAATGATGACCAACTTTCAATTTTAATAGTACCAATGCCTCTAGTACTTGATCTGGTTTTAAGAATCACAGGAAAGCCTCCAAGCTCATCTACATACTTTTTTAAATAGCTGTCATTCTTGTTGATCTTATAAATGGTTTTAGGTGCTTTTATACCCTGTTTTTCGGCTAATATTGAAAACGGTATTGTATCAACATTATGAGGTCTGAGCGATGGAGTGTTCTTATAAATGGTCTTTACTTTATCATTCAATAGAAGATCTTCAAGTATTTCACTCCCCCTACAAGAATTATAAAGCAAATCATTAGCTCCTAGTTGAGGCAGCGAGCTATAGTCTGCTTTAAGACTATCAATGGCACAAAAATTTACTCCCTTCCTATCACAGGCTTCTTTAAACTGTTCAAGACGTAATAATACTCCTTCATAGTAGCCTTCATGCAAACAGTAAAAGTCTCTTTTCATTATAAAGAAATTATATTCTATCTGGGTGATGTTTAAAGAAGTGGATCATTTTAGCATAAACATCTACACCGCTATATTGTCCCTCTTTATAAAAATTGGCAGGCAAATTCACCTCCAACACATAAGGAGTTCCGGTCTCTTTATGGACAATCACATCAACCCCAGCCATATATAAGTTGGCCTTTTCAATAGCCTTAATGGCCAGTTCGGAAATATCATCACTTATATTATTGTAGAGCTGAATCTCCCCGTAGATGGCATCTGTTCGAAAATCTGATTTAGGTTGAATAACTCTCTTGAAACTGGTAACGACCTCTCCGTTTATCGCTGTTATTCTAAAAACACCATCGGAAGGAATAAACTCCTTCAACAAAAAGTCCGTTTGCCTGGAGACTAAAAAATCACTGAGGCTTTTTAATGATTGATATGATTCAACTACCATTGTGCCCACACCACCACTACCACCAAAAGTTTTTAGAACCAACGGAAAGCCTAAAAGTTCAACATACTTCTTCAGAAGCTGTGGGTCATTTGTTCCGCAGTGAATAGTTTTAGGTGTATTAATACCCCTTTTCTCCAAAACAATATTCAGTTGGTTGGAGTCTCTGTAAACCGAAGTTCCGGGGAAATTTCGATAGAGGGTTAGTACCTCTTCATTAATCATGCTGCACTCCAAAAGTCGACTTCCTCTTGCACAATTGTATAGTCCATCGGCTCTAGTTAATACAGGCAGATCAGAAAAGTCCGTGGTTTGTTGGTCGTAAACCAAGCATTCAACCTGAGCGCTTTCACAAGCTTTTTGAATAGCAGTAAGTCTTTCCTGCAAATGGAGGCTGTCGCTGGCAGAATTGTATAGACAGTGAAGTACTTTCATAATTCAATTGAGGCTTTCAGTAGATAAATATCATCTAAAGTGGAGAACGGATATACAGATTCTGGAGACTGCCCCTGTATTTGAACAACATGGCAACCTAATTTGATTAACTGTGGCACTCGCCACTCCTTAGCAATCATCCAAACCTCTCTTACGCTTTTCTTCTTGCTTTCCATAAAATCAAAGCGGCTCTCATCGAGCATTCGACCGACTCCATTCATTCTGAAAGACTGATCGACCGCCAGGCGTGAATAAAACCAGAAAGGTTCCTCCGAATCAATTTCCGCAACGGAATCAAACTCTTGGATATAAGGAATTTCTGCCAGGCGATTCAAAAGGGTTAACCTAGCCGAACCAATCAGTTTCTCAGCTGAATAAACCAAAAAATGATAGCTCTTATGGTCCAGCTCGTCAGTTAGTCCGTCAGGGTAATTTTTGAAATTGATTTTTTCGGAATACGGTGAATGCTCGTAACAAAAAACCCGAAATCTGGCAATCTTATCCAAGTTCTCTTGGCCATAAGTAATCTCAACCTTCATCGTTTTAATTAATTATCGCTTTCGGCTCCTTGCTTACCAATTATCTGCCATTTAATGATTTTTGGAGAAGGGGGATTAAGACAGATTGTAAGCATCAGCCCAATTATAATTAAAGTGAGGCCAATCTGATTAAAGTTGAAAATTTTACCCTCCAGTATCATTTCCAGAATAAATGTGGCTAAGGCTCCTAACACGTATGGCAATCGGGCATACTCTGCCTTGAAATCCTTTAATAAGCCCAAGCTCATAAACACCATGGTTACCTGAATTCCTGCTCCACCTAAGAAATAACTAATATCCACATCGGTCATTAGCGAAAAAGCCTCTCCGTTAATACTTCCAATAATGAAGCCTCCTAAAACCGAACTGAAGGAGAATGAAAGCGCAATAGTATATTTCGATTCAGAGCTTGTCTGACTTTTAATAATCAAAATGGTAGCAGAGTAAACCAAAACGCCACTTAGGGCATAAAAGAAGCCAATGGGATCTTCATCGTTGAACCGAGCATCGAAAGCAAAGAAAAGTAAAATGATTATGGTCCAGACAGAAAGATAGAATTGCAAACTATTCAGCTTTCTCCCACTCAAATAGGCTAATAGCACTAAAAATGCAATATCCATACGCTGAACCAAGGCCACAGAACCTGCAGAGAGGTATTCATAACTCTCAGTAAATAGCCATATACTTACTGCACCCATAATAACCCGAACGAATAGCAGGTTGAAGTTTTTGATTTGGGGCTTTTCCCTATTAATTATCATTAAAGCAATGGTAACCACACAGGCTAGAGACCCTTTGAATAGCATAATTACAGAAGAAGTATAGCCTTTGCTTACAAGAAACTCTGTAAGGTTATTATTAACTGCTAACAGGATAATGATGAGTACCGCAACTGATTTTTTCATTGGACTTTAGTTTGAAGAAAGAGCCACCTAAGCATCTCCTCCGCGCAATTGGTTTTAAAATCTATTTCATGAGGAGCGAAGTTTTGCGGGAAATTGACTTCAAGAATGAATGCTTTACCGTCTTTCTTCCTTCTGATCAGATCCACTCCTGCAAAATTATAATTACAGGCATGCGCTGCCAGAATCGCTAATCGCTCACTCTCTTTATCTAAAGAGACTAGCTCATTATGATTTTTGAAATAGTCGGTACGAAAGTCCTCAGGCCCAATGGCCCTGCTGATGGTATAAAGCACTCGGTCACCCAATATGGTAACCCGTTCTACCGTATCAGCGTCTATCCATTCTTTCAACTGAAAGCTAATGTTCTCAGCAATGAGATAGTCGGCCAGGCTATAAAGCGAAGATAAAGAATCGATGGAGATAACTCCTAATCCTCCTGACTTTCCATAGGTCTTAAGCACCAGAGGAAAGCCGCCTAGATAGTCAGCATATTTCTTAAGATGAGTTCTATCATTTGTACCACAAAATATTGTCTTCGGAGTATCAATTCCATGGGCAACAAGGGCAGCTTGTAAAATACCATTGTCGTCCTTAATTGAGTTAGGGTTATAGCTTCTGTAAAAGGTTTTTACCAGCGGGCTTAACAATGCATATTCCAACAAATAACTTCCACGAGCACAGTTATACAGACCGTCTTCTGAGTCAGTATGCGGAAGCTTGGAAAAGTCTGTTTTAGATTGATCAAGAGGAACAAACTCTATTTCCAGTTTCTGGCAAGCCTCCTCAAAAAGTTTTAGCCTATCACTAACACTATGGCTTTCCGAAGCGGAAGAATTGTAGAGACAAAAGAACTTGGCGGACATTATTCTGAAAGATTCTTGATTAGGAGTTGGGTAGGTAGCTGTTTTGAAAAAGGGTACTCTGGAACTGAGTAATTGTTTATTGTCTCAATCAACTTAAACCCATGGTTTTTTCGATAGTATTCCACTTTAACTTTGGCCAAAATCACCAGATGGAATTCTTGCCCTTTCAATTGACCAATTATGTACTCATCAATTAATGAAGAAAGGCCTCTTTTCATATAATCCGGGTCAATCGCTATTCGAGAATAGTACCAAAACCAAGAGCTATCAGATGATAACACCCTAGTCTTCAATTTATAAAAGGGGATTTGTGAAAGAGAACGTAATCTGATTAGACGGGCACAGGCAATAATCCTGTCTTCATTTTCAATAATAAAGTGGCTGCACTTATTATCTAGCTCATCATAGAACCCCTTGGGAAAAGTTGCACTGTTGATATACGGTCTTTGGTCAGAATGTTCGTATGCTCTAACTCGTAATTGGAAAATTTCATCCAACCGACTCATGTCGGTTAACTCTTTGACCTGATACAAGGTTCGGACTATTTTATATTGATGTTTCGGTTTGCATGAAAATATTAAAATTCTCAAAACAAGCCCATCTGACCCCGATTAGTCTTCACAAAAAGGTCAGTTCTCAGAGGAGGCCTGTGGTGTGAATTGCCAAAGTACTTAGCCTTGCTTACTGCAAAAAGCTGATGAATGGATTCTACCATGAGTCCTTCACCACTCATTCTGGTGCCAAATCGGCTGTCGTTCAATTTGCCATTATGAGCTCCCTTAATCTGGCTAAGGATTTTCTCTGCTCTATTGGGAAAAGCCCTCTCTACCCAATACTCGAATACCTGTCCAATTTGACCATTCAGCCTGATCATGGTATAGCCACAACCTTTTGCCCCTGCCTTTGATGCTGCCTCCATAATGTTGGGTATTTCATGATCATTCAGCCCCGGAATAATTGGGCCAATCATAATATTGCAGTTCACACCCATGCGGGTTAAGGTTTCAATGGCCCTGAGCTTCTGCTGTGTTGTAGCGGTTCTTGGCTCCAACTTCCTCCTTACCTTTTCATCCAGAGTAGTGACCGAGAAAATGATGTTAACTAAGTTGTTTTTAGCCAATTCACTGAGAATATCAGCATCTCTGGTAGCCAATACATTCTTAGTAATAATGCCGACAGGGTGCTTGTACTTCAGAAAAACCTCCAGTAGTTTTCTGGTAATACCCAGCTTTCTCTCAATGGGCTGATAGCAATCTGTATTTCCGGAAAGCACAATGGTTGCCGGTTGGTAATTTGGCTTTTGTAAATACTTCTCCAATAAAGCAGGCGCATTCTCCTTGTATAAAATCACACGCTCAAAGTCCAGACCCGCATTATAGCCCCAGTATTCATGGGAGTTTCTGGCGTAGCAATAGATGCATCCATGTTCGCAACCCTGATATGGGTTCATAGAAAACTCCATGCCTACATCAGGGCTATCTACTTTGTTAACGATGGTTTTAGGGAAAATAGGGATGTATTTAGTAGGAGGAGCACCATCATCGAACTCATCTATTCCTTCTAAATGCTCCTGCACATATTCATGCATTAAAAACCTATTCTTGACCTGAATCTGAGCACCTCTTCCTTTGATCATTGTCTATAATATTTAGTGATACTAAAATATATAGTATTAAACTAAATATTGTGGTTGGGTGGAAGTATTTTCTTAAGGTTCAATTATTGGTTAAAAGCGGCTTTTTTGAAAGCGGTAATTATACTTTAATGTGGATGACTTAAATTGAAATTCACTATCCAATCAGAATAAACAAATCAACCCATGAAAAAACGACTAGAACTGGTGGCGCTGGTTTTGGTAATCTGCGGCTTAATGGCCCCAGACCTACTGGCACAACGAAGAAACAGAAACACACCTGAGTCAACACCGAAAGATCCGCTGGCAGGAATTTCGCTTAATGGCTTCAAATTTAGAAATGTAGGCCCTGCACTTACCTCGGGTAGAATTGCAGACTTTGCAGTAAACCCAGACAATCCAAGCGAATTCTACGTGGCCGCAGCGGCCGGAGGAGTTTGGAAAACTACCAATGCCGGAACAACCTTCGACCCAATTTTCGATAACTATGGCAGCTACTCCATTGGAGCATTGGCTATGGACCCCAATAACCACAACGTGCTTTGGGTAGGAACAGGAGAAAACAACAACCAGAGATCTGTTTCTTATGGTGATGGTGTTTACAAATCCATTGACGGAGGAGCCTCATTTAAACATATGGGACTGAAGAACTCTGAGCACATTGGAATGATTGTCATTGACCCAAGAAACTCAGATGTGGTTTATGTGGCTGCAACGGGTCCACTTTGGAGCAGCGGAGGAGACCGAGGCCTTTATAAAACCACAGATGGTGGAGATACCTGGAATCTTGTGCTGGAAATAAGCGAGCATACAGGAGTAAACGAAGTACACATGGACCCGAGAAATCCTGATGTGCTTTATGCCACAGCTCACCAAAGAAGAAGAAGACAATGGACTTACCTTGGTGGTGGCCCTGAATCAGGCATTTATAAATCAACTGATGCGGGAGCAAGCTGGGAGAAAATCAACAAAGGTCTTCCTGGTGGCGATAAAGGAAGAATTGGTATGGACATTTCTCCTGCTAATCCGGAAGTCATTTATGCCATTGTCGAGGCTCAAAGCGGGCAAGGCGGTTTTTACAGAAGTACTAACAGAGGTGCCTCATGGCAGAAAATGAGCAATCATTCAACCAGTGGAAACTATTACCAGGAAATTGTTGCCGACCCTAAGGATGTAGACAGAGTTTACTCACTAGACACTTTTACGGGTGTTACAGTAGATGGAGGAAAGACTTTTACCCAACTGGGTGAACAAAGCAAGCACTGGGATAACCATGCAATTTGGATTGACCCAAGAAACAACATGCACCTAATGGAAGGTTGTGATGGTGGTGTTTATGAGTCGTTCGACCAAGGAAAAACCTGGAAGTTCTTCACCAACATTCCGGTTACTCAGTTCTATAAAGTATCGGTTGATAATGCAGAGCCTTTCTACAACATTATGGGAGGAACTCAGGACAATTACAGCTTGCATGGCCCATCTCAAACTGTGTCTGCCCACGGAATCATCAGCTCTGACTGGAAAGTTACCCAAGGTGGTGATGGTTTCGAGTCAGTGCCAGACCCTGTTGAACCGAACATCGTTTACGCTCAGTCGCAAAATGGTGGCCTTGGCCGTTTCGATCTGAAAAGTGGAGAATCAGTAACCATTATTCCTCGCCCTAGAAAAGGAGAAAAGGAATATAACTTCAACTGGGACTCCCCGATTCTGGTTAGCCCTCACGACCACAAAACACTGTACTATGCGGCTAACAAAGTCTTCAAAAGTACAGACCGTGGAGACTCATGGGAGGTAATCAGTGACGAGTTAGATCAGGATATTGACAGAAACCTACTTCCAATTATGGGCAAGGTTTGGCCAATGGATGCCGTTGCCAAAAACGGATCTACTTCCAGATATGGTGCAGTTGTGGCTTTGGATGAATCAAGACTTAAAGCAGGTTTGATCTATGCAGGATCTGATGACGGACAGATTAGCGTTACAGATGATGGTGGCCAGAACTGGTTCAAAATTAATAGCTTCCCTGGTGTTCCGGCCAACACTTATGTGTATGACCTGATTGCATCTAAGCACGATGAAAACACTGTTTATGCTGCCTTTAATAACCACAAAAGCGGAGACTTCAAGCCTTATGTTTATGTAAGTAATGACAAAGGAAGAACCTGGAAAAGCATCAGCAATAACCTTCCTGAAGGTGCTGTTTATGCGCTGGAACAAGATCATGTAAACGCCAATATTCTCTTTGCAGGAACAGAATATGGAGTGCATGTTTCTCTCGATGCAGGGGCTAGCTGGAAATCATTGAAGTCGGGTTTACCGACCATCAATGTGCGCGATATGGCCATTCAGGAAAGAGAAAATGATTTGGTGCTGGCTACATTCGGAAGAGGTTTCTATGTGCTCGATGATTACAGTGCTATGAGAGAGCTAACACCTGATCTTTCCGAAAAAACGGCTCACATCTTTGCCATTACAGAAGCAAAAATGTTCAACACATGGACTCCACTTGGCTCACTAGGTTCAAGAGAACATGGCTTCCAGGGCGAAATGCACTATTCGGCACCAAACCCACAAACAGGAGCTATTATTAAGTATTATCTGAAAGATGGCGTAGGTAGCCTAAGAGCTGACCGTCAGAAAAGGGAAGCCGAAGCATTCAAAAACGGAGAAGCTATTCCTTACCCTACTTTGGAGGAATACAAAGCCGAGCAGAATGAACCTGCGTCTTATTTGGTGTTCACCATAAAAGACCGAACCGGAGACATTGTGAGCGAATTGAGAAGCCCGGTAAGAAAAGGAATGGGTCAGGTTGTTTGGGATATGACCTATATGAATTTCTCATCGGTTAATGCCCGACAGGCTAGCCCAAGTGCCAGCCTAAGTTCTTCAAGAATCTTTGTAGTACCGGGAACATATAATGTGACTATGAGCCAGGTGATCAAAGGAGAGCTTACTGAACTGGTTTCGAATGTAAGCTTTGAAGTTTCTGATCTGGATAATCAAATTCTACCGGCAGACGATTGGGCAGCCATGGCTGAATTCAAGAAGAAAGCGGCAGCACTTACTTCTGCCATGAACACCACTAGAGGTGTGCTTGCTGAAATGTCTACTAAAATCACCAACTATAAAGCGGCAGCCAAAGCCTTGCCTATTCAGGAGTCATTAAGTTTGTTAGCTGAAATTGAGGCACTTGAAAAAGAAGTGGAAGCCGTGAACATTGCTATGAATGGCGACTCTGATGTTGGCCGATTAGACATGGACCAAGAGTATAGCATGCGTCAGAGAGCTCAAAACGCAGCTTTCGATGTGTTTGGTTCTCTCTCAAATGTAACCGGCACCTCATTGAAAAACTATGACATTGCTGCCAATGAGTTTGCTCCGGTATTGGAGTCTGTGAAAGCACTTCAACCTAAGTTTGAATCTATGGATCAAAAACTAGGAAACATGGGCGCTCCATTACTGCCTGGAGCATTGCCTGATTGGAAGAAATAAAAAGCTAACTCGCTGAAAAGGCCTCAGTTCTATGAATTGGGGCCTTTTGTTTTACATCAGATTCTGGCAGTATTGCAGTCTGGCTAATCAAGCCAAGCTCTGATTAGATGAAAATAGAATCAGTTGCGTTTTTATATATACAAAATGCACTTTTTCTTATTACATTTAAGTCTCATTCTATCCTCAACCGTAATTTAGAGTCTGGTAATTCTAACATATTTGTCAAATACGGCAAGTGAGATCATTGAAGTATGTCGTCATCATATTGGTTAGTTTAGTAACTGAGCATTTCCATGCCCAAGACTTAATATCTGTTGCCAATACTTTCCTGAATGATGAGAACTATATAGAAGCAAAAGCCACCATAGATGAGGCTTTTGAAGGTGAAGAGGCCAAACAAAGCCCAAGAGCCTGGTATACAAAGGCCAGGATCTATCATGAAATACTCAAATCCACAGACCCTCAACTCAATACTTTCAAAAAAGATGAGAAGAGCTTTGTCAACGAAATAATAGAGGCTTACACAAAAACCAAAAGCCTGACTGAGCCCACTAATAACCTGCACATTTTAGCGAATAATCAGCTGGAATTACTTTGGGCAGATTATGTGAATGCTGGGATTACGAAGTACCAAAGCAATAAATTTTTAGAAGCCTCGGAGTTATTCAAAACTTCTCAAATTCTAAAGCCTGCCGACTCTACAGGCTACCTTTACGATGCACTTAGCTTACAAAATGCCGGCAAATATCAAGAGGCCATTGATGTCTACATGACTCTGCGAAGTATAGGTCGACTCACTGAAAATGCCTACAATGGCTTAATTATTTGTCAGCAAATGCTCAACCTGCCTGCTGAACAGCAATTGGATATGGTGGAAGAAGCACTCACTGAGTATCCGAACCAACTGACCTATATCCTTCAGCAAATACGAATTCTTATTCGCCTGAGACGTTTTGAAGAGGCTGAAGCTGTTCTTAATACTGCATTACAGAGGAGCCCCAATAATGCTCAGCTAGTGCTTCGACAAGCTGACCTTTCCGATCGCATTTTCAAGGAAGCCTATTTGAAAGGAGAGCCCGAACGATCTGATCTTTATTTTGAAATTGCCTCAAGAAACTACGAACGCTATCTTAATAGCTTCCCTGACGACTTTATTGTCAACTACAACTACTCTGTTATGATCAACGAACAGGCCAACAGAGAATATACAAAAGTGAACCTCATGAGTAAGGAGGAATACGATACTAAAGGAAAAGAATTAGAAGCAGCAGGTCATGACTTAACCCGCAAAGCGCTTCCGTATATGGAAAAAGCTGACCAAATTAAACCAGGAGATAAAAATGTGATTAAGGCATTGAAGGTGTATTACGAGCGCCTTCAAATGACTGAAAAACTAGAAATGCTCAATGGTGGCAATTAAAGTAATAGTAGCTTCTAAAAACCCTGTAAAAATTGAATGTGCCAAAAATGGGTTTACTAAAGTCTTCTCCCCTAATGAAATTCTAGTAGAAGGAGTCTCTGTTCCATCGGGAGTGGCCCACCAACCCATGACCGATGAAGAAACCTTAACCGGAGCAAAAAACAGGGCCGAAAATGCTAAGGAAGTGCAACCCGAAGCGGACTTCTGGATTGGTATTGAAGGCGGAATTGCCGAACCCTTTGGAAACATGGAAGCTTTTGCCTGGATCTACATTATTTCAAAAGACAGAAAGGGTAAAGCCCGAACAGCAAGCTTTGATCTACCTCCTCAAATTCAGGAATTAATTCATCAGGGAATTGAGCTTGGGGTGGCCGATGATATGGTTTTTAATAGATCTAACTCTAAGCAAAAGAATGGAGCGGTTGGCATTCTCACCCATGACCTTATAAACAGGGCTGAATATTATGAACCAGCAGTTATTCTTGCTCTAATCCCTTTTGTCAATCCGGAACTCTATTAAATCCTGTTCATCATTCAGAAGGAGTCTTTTGACGACTGAAGAATCTCCCAGATTCTTCGCTTCGCTGCATGAGGCTAAAAAAGAAGGCCATCCCTCAATGAGATGGCCTCTATATATTTCATAAACGTCAGACCTTTGGTCTGACGAGATTTTCTTATCTACTTCTATTTAAGTTCTCGAAAACCTTAGGCTTACGAGGAAGCTTCTCATCCATATTGGCTGTTTGCATTACCAATGTAGCAATGATCACTGCATTTTTCTTCAAATCAGCAGCTTCAAGGCTCTCATACAAGTCCATGTTAGAGTGGTGAGTTCTGGTGCTGTAAGAAATAGGATCCTGAATGAACTGGAAACCCGGAAGGCCAATACCATCGAAAGCCTGGTGGTCGGTTCCACCGGTATTTCTAATAGTAATGGTATTCGCTCCCATTCCTTCAAATACTTTGAACCATTCTGTGAATAAAGGTCTGACAGCCTCATTACCCTGAAGATAAATACCGCGGATGGCTCCGGTACCATTATCCATATTGTAGTAAGCCGAGAATTGCTCATGCTTTTTGTTCGGCAAACCGTCTTTCATAAACTCATTCTGAACGTAGTTTCTAGAGCCGTACAAGCCTTGCTCTTCTCCACTCCAAAGACCAATTCTTACAGTTCTTTTCAATGGAACACCAGACTCTTTCAAGATTCTCATTACTTCCATCATTACGGCAGAACCTGCAGCATTATCAGTAGCACCTGTTCCTGCAAACCAAGAATCGAGGTGAGCACCTAACATCACTACTTCATCCTTTAGCTTAGGATCAGAACCGGCAATTTCACCGAAAACATTATACCCTTTAAGGTCACTATCTCTGAAAACAGTCTTAGTATCAGCCTCAATTTTTACCGGCTCTCCTTTGGTAAGAAGTCTTACCATTCTGTTGTAGTGCTCAGGAGCAATCTCCATTTCTGGCAAAGCATCTTTCTCGTTTCTAGATCCATTAGAAGTGAAGAATGTACCTTGGCCACCTCTTCTTGTGCTAAGAATCATGGCAACGCCTTCATCTTTGAAGAATTGGCTTGCAGCATTTCTCAACTGTGCCGCTCTTCTGAATTCTGCAATTCTGCTTGCGCTGAAGTTTCCTCCACCACCACCTCTGATGGTTTCTTCGGTCATAGCATCTAATTCTTCAACAGTAAGTCTGGCAGCATCTGCTTCATATTGATTAGTAGCTTCAACAGTAGTTGGCATTAATACCACTTTACCTTTAAGCTGACCTTTGTATTTGCTCATGTCAGCTTCCGTATTGATTTCTACATAAACAGCGTCTGCACTGATCAAACCATTTGTTCCAGGGGTCCAGGCCTTAGGAGCTCCTATCATTCCCTGATAGTATGGAGCAGTCATTGCTAAATAGTTTTTCTCAATATCCCAGCCTTGGCCAAATTCACCCCAAGGGTCAACTTTTACGTTGGTCATGCCCCACTCCTTCAGCTGTGAAGAAGTCCAGTCGTAAGCATTCTTTAAGCCTTCTGAGCCAGTAAGTCTAGGTCCGATTCTATCGGTAAGGTTCCAGGCAATGTCCATTACCTGACTGTTGTTTAGCCCTTCATCTTTAATTTTGTAAAGAGCATCATAGTTGATTTGAGTGTTTTGAAACCCAAATGCGGAGAACGTGCATAAGAGCATACACGCAAAAAGTACTTTTGTTGTCCTCATTTTTGATATCAGTTTTTCCTCAATATAATGATACCAATCTTGAGAGTTGCAGTTTTTAGGATGTAAGGAAAAAAATGGGTCTTAGTTGCCGTTTGTTGCTGCGGCCTTACGAATTTGAGCTACGAATGCATTGAGTGAATCGAACCAATTTTCACTAGCATCCCATTCACTACCAATAAAAATGGTGTTTGTTCTCAGGTCGTCCAGATAGAACTTGTAAACTACCTTATCCGATGGCTTTTGCTTATCAGGGAGGGGAATCCACTCATTCAAAGTTGATTCTTTTGCTTTCAGCATTTTGAGTTCATAAATGAAGCCTGCCCTTCTAAGACTAGCATCATCGGTCGTCAGCGCTACTACTTCCATGGTGTTGGTAGAGTCTGCAGAAAGGCTCTGGAATTTCTGATTCTGTCTGCCAATGGCCTGCATAAGTGAATCGCTCGCAAACAAGTTGCTATACTGAATTTTGAATACGGGCAAATCATCATACTTAGTAGCCTCTATGGGCTTCATGGCGATTTTTAACTCTGTTACTTGAGGAGGAACAGACCTAGCCACAATACCCGGTTGAACACTTGGATAGAAAAACTCCGGGGTTTCATTTACCAGCAGATTAGTGCGCTGAAACTGAGCTGTTTTGAAATAGGTGCCTAATTCATCCCAAACGGGTGTTAAATCGGAGGTAAGTCTAGCAAAAGCAGAAGCCCCTTTAGCATACATGCTCTCCTGATTGTTGAATTGGGTCATGGCTATGAAAAAAGGACCCTCAACTTTTTGGGAAGAAAGGATAATCAGGTTTTCGATTCCTCTCTTGTTGATGAAATCAGGAAATGGCTGTGGCTCATTGAGAGCTACATCGAACTCATCTACCTCTAAATAGGCTACGGCATCAACTCCAACGCTCGAAAAGAACGTCTGCATTTCATCCAGAATTTCCTGCCACTCGTTTGGCGCTTCGTCCATCGGCACAGAAAGAAGCACCAAACTTTTGGTTTTAAGAATATCTTGAGGAGGATAGAGTGCCTGATTGAGGCCTAACTTCTTCAAATACTGATCTATATCACTCTGTGCTTCAAGGACAACCGAACAGCATAGAGCGAAGAGCAGAAGAGTAAATTTGTGAGTAAATGAGCGCAAATCTTACTTAGGTATTGATTAAGTTTAAGACTAAACAAGTCCTCAACCAGATAGCATTAGCTTTCTACAACTGTTACAACGATGCAAAGGTATTCAAATTTCATTCTCATTTCTTTCCTCTTATGTCTCATTTCAGCACCCTTGTTTGGTCAACTAGACAGACTAGATAGCGAATTTATGCTGGAAGACCTTCGAAAACTTTCTCATGACGCTGCAGAAGGCAGACGAACGGGAACTAAAGGATCAGAAGCCGCCAGAAGGTTCATCATCAAGCAATTTGAGGACATGAAGGCCAAGAGCCTTAAAAAAGATTACAGGCATCCTTTCAGTTTTGTTACCTCCAGAGGAGATTCAATTAGTGGAGAAAACGTTGTGGCTTACATTAAAGGAGAAGAAGAGACCGCCTTTGTAGTTACTGCTCATTATGATCATTTAGGAGTGAGAGACAGTGTAGTTTATAATGGAGCAGATGATAATGCCTCTGGAGTGGCCGCACTCATTGCTTTGGCTGAGTATTTCAAGGCCAATAAACCAAGACATACATTGATTTTTGCAGCATTAGATGCCGAAG
>JABXIP010000149.1 GCA_013373005.1 Cytophagia bacterium
AAGGAAGTGCTCAAAATGCTGGATATGGCTGTAAGCGCTATTCCTGAAATTGAATCTGTGGTAGGGAAATTTGGAAGAACAGAGAGCGCACTCGACCCTGCACCAATCTCCATGTATGAGAACGTCATCAACTACAAGAGTGAATACAAAACCGATGATAATGGACGAAGGCTTCGCTTTAAAACGAAGAATGGAGAGTTTGTTAGAGATTCAAGAGGTGAATTGATTCCTGATGAGGACGGGGCTTATTTCAGACAATGGCGCGATGAAATTCAGTCGCCTGACGACATCTGGCAAGAAATTGTAAAAGCCACAACGCTGCCAGGAGTTACTTCGGCACCGAAACTTCAGCCGATTGAGACACGCTTGGTGATGCTGCAAACCGGCATGCGTGCTCCAATGGGCATTAAGGTAAAAGGACCTGACTTGCCAACTATTGAAGCATTCGGACTGGAGCTGGAAGACATTCTCAAGCAGGTTCCTTCGGTTAAAGCTCAAGCCGTTTTTGCAGAAAGAATTGTAGGCAAGCCTTACCTCTTAATCAATTTAAAAAGGGATAATCTGGCTCGTTATGGCTTGAGTATTTCCCAGGTGCAAGACTATCTGCAGGTGGCTGTTGGTGGCATGAAGCTTTCAACAACGGTTGAGGGAAGGGAACGATATCCTATCCGTGTCCGATACCCGAGAGAGCTGAGAGACAATCCTGAAGCTTTGAAAAACATACTGATTCCGGTTGGAAACAATCAGAACATTCCGTTGGCCGAAGTGGCTGAAATTGAATACACCCGTGGGCCTCAGATGATCAAGAGTGAAGACACCTTCCTGGTTGGGTATGTCATCTTCGATAAGCAAGAGGGCCAAGCCGAAGTACAGGTTGTTCAGGATGTTCAAAAACTGATCAACGAGAAGATTGCCTCAGGCGAACTAAAAATCCCTGCCGGTGTCTCATTTGAGTTTGCGGGCAGCTATCAAAACCAGTTGAGAGCAGAGGCCAGACTCAGCATTGTGATTCCGATTGTGCTGGTTGTCATCTTCCTGATTCTATATTTCCAGTTTAAGTCAGTGCCTGTTTCGCTGATGGTATTTAGTGGAGTAGCCGTTGCTTTTGGTGGTGGTTTCCTTATGCTCTGGCTTTATGGAAGAAGCGGATTCCTCGACTTCAGCTTATTCGGGGCAAACCTTAGAGACCTTTTCCAAATCCATCCGATCAACCTCAGCGTGGCAGTATGGGTAGGCTTTATTGCCCTTTTCGGTATCGCCACTGATGACGGAGTGCTTATGGCCACTTACCTGGACCAATCTTTTGAGAACGCTAAGTTAAAGAACAAAGAACAGATTAGAGAAACAGTAATTGAAGCAGGAAAAAAGAGGGTTCGACCATGTCTGATGACTACGGCCACTACCCTTTTAGCATTGCTACCGATTTTAACCAGCACTGGACGTGGTTCCGATGTGATGGTTCCTATGGCCATTCCTTCCTTTGGGGGAATGCTCATTGCCTTGATCACCCTATTCGTGGTACCAGTACTTTACTCCTATTACAAAGAGGTTCAGTTAAAACAACAACTCAAGAAGAATGAAATCAATCAATAAAAGACATATCGGACTGCTTGGCCTACTTCTCTTGATGAGCTGTCAAGGTAAGCAGGAACCTTATAAGACCTCTTATCAGGTCTATGGTAAACTGATGGAGATTATGCAGCAGAACAAGCTTCAGGCAAGAGTTAAACTCAGTGACCTTACGTTTGATGCCAATAGCTATGGCCTTGGTGCTATGGAAGGCCTGAAGGGAGAAATCCTAATTTCAGGAGGCAAAGTGATTACATCTATAGCCAATCCGGATAGCATCCTGATGGAAAGCTCTAATGACGTTAGTGCCGCACTTTTGGTCACCACGGAAGTAGCTGAGTGGAATACATTGAATATGAATTCATCAGAAACCATGAAGGGTCTGGAAGCCTTGATTGAATCAAAAGCTAGTGAATTCAACTTAGACACTAACGATGTAATTCCTTTTAAAATCGAAGCTTCTCCAAAACAGCTTAACTGGCACATTATCAATGCTAGCCTGGCTACAGAGCAGAACCACCAAGCTTATAAGGAATCGGGCAAAACGGGAGTTTTAGAAAATGAATCGGTAGAAATCATAGGCTTCTTTTCTAAAAACCATCAAGGTGTTTTTACCCACCATGGAAGCTTTCTTCATCTCCATTTTATTTCAGCCAATGGGGAACTGATGGGCCATGTAGATGATTTGGAATTATCAGGCAACTGGAAACTTGAACTACCTAAAGCAGAAAAGCCATGAAAAAGTATCTAAGCCTATTATGCTTTATGTTAATTGGGCTGACCCTTTCAGGACAGACACTAGAAGAATACTGGCAGGTAGCCGCAGAAAATAACCCAACTCTGAAGGCCAAATTCACTCAATACCTTTCGGCATTGGAAAGAGTGAACCAGCAAAGTGCCTTGCCAGACCCTAACCTCAGTTTCGGTTACTTTATTTCTCCTGTAGAAACCAGGGTAGGTACCCAGCGATTTAAGCTTTCACTGAGTCAGATGTTCCCATGGATGGGTACCAGCGCAGCCAAAGAAGACTTAGCGGTTAAAATGGCAGAAGCCCGTTTTGCAGAATTTGAGGAAGCTAGAAACAGCCTGTTCCTGAAGGTATCAGAAACATGGCTACTGCTTTCTGAGCTCAATCAGGAGATCGAGTTGAAAAAGGAAAACCTTAGGTTACTCAAAACTTATGAACCCATTGCAAAGACCAAATATGAGTCCAACCTCACTTCGCTAGCAGATTTGATTCGAATTCAAATTAGAATTGAGGAAGCTACTACAAGCCTCGAATTACTTGAATTGAAGAGAAGGCCACTGGTCAGTGACTTCAATACCTATTTGAACCGTCCGGTAGACAGTGAAATAGGTCTTGGTGCGATGCTTACAATGAGTTCATCTGATTCCAACCTGGATTCAGCATTGGTAAAAAACCCAAGAATAGCTTCCAACCAAAAGGAAATAGACGGAGCCGATGTCCAGATTCAGCTAACCGAACTCAAGCGTAAGCCAAATGTTGGCTTAGGTCTCGACTATGTGATGGTAAGTAAGCGAACGGATATGACCGTTATCGACAATGGTAAGGATGTGTTGATGCCTATGGTATCAATCAGCTTACCCATCTTCGGCAAAAAGAATAAGTCGCTGAAAAAAGAAGCTGAGCTATATAAAGAGGGGCTTCAGCAGCAAACGCAAGGCATTCAAAACGACATCAGAAATCAGTGGGTAAAAGCTGATTATTTGGAAAGTACTGCCAGCCGTGAATTGGAACTTTATAAAAAGGAAATTCGGAGTACGCAGTCACTGCTGAACGTACTCACGAGTGAATACAGCAACAATAGCAGCAATTTTGAGGAGCTCCTACTTACTCAGCAGCGACTCTTACAGCTACAAATAGCACAAATCAAAGCCATGACCAAGCAGTATCAGGCCTGGCTTCAAAAGAAATATTTAGCAGGAAACTTTTTAACCATCGAACCATGAAAAAACTACTTGTAATCATCCTGGTAATGGCATTTTTAAATGCCTGTACTGACAAGCCTAAAGAACTGGTAGAAGAAATCACCTTGGAGACTTCTTACCCAAGCAGCCTCCCCAGGCTATTCACCAACAGCAAAGGAGAAACCTATCTGTCTTACGTTGAAAGAACTCCAGAAAAGGTAGCTAAGCTATTCTTCTCAAAGCTTGAAAATGGTCAATGGGCAAAGCCTCAGTTAATTACCGAGGGAGACAATTGGTTTGTCAATTGGGCCGACTTTCCATCTGTAATTGAAAACAACAGCCACATGGCTGCTCATTGGTTGCAGAAAAGTGATAAAGGCACTTTCGATTACGATGTGCGAGTAGCCATGTCTACCAGCTCTGGAGATCACTGGAGCGACTCTTTCATTCCTCACAAAGATGGAGTAGCAGCAGAGCATGGTTTTGTCACCATGCTTCCTTTGGACAATCAGAGAACATTTATGACCTGGTTGGACGGTAGAAACACCAAGGTAGAAGGAGAAGAAAGTCATGGCGGTCATGGCGGTGGCCCGATGTCACTCAGAGCAGCCATTTTCGATAAAGACGGTAATACATTGGAAGAGTGGGAACTGGACAACAGAGTATGCGACTGCTGCCAAACCACGGCTGCCGTTACAGACGAAGGGATAATTGTGATCTACAGGGACCGATCTGAAAATGAAATCAGAGACATGTCTGTAGTGAGGTTGGTAGATGGACAATGGACAGAGCCTAAACCTTTGATGGTTGAATTATGGGTAATGCCGGCCTGTCCTGTAAATGGACCTTCTGTAACGGCTAATGGAAATAATGTTGCTGTTGCTTGGTTTATGGCTAAAGAAGGTAATCCTGAGGTAAAGCTGGCTTTCTCTAAAGATGGTGGTGCTACTTTCGGAAAGCCTGTGATGGTTAGTGAAAAGAATACCAGCGGAAGAGTGGGTACTACCACCTTGAACAATGGAAACGTATTGGTTAGCTGGTTAGAAAATGTGGGAGAAAAGGCCTCAATCATGCTGGCAGAATATGACACCATGGGTACGCTAATTAACAAAAAGACAATTGCAGAAACTACCGCGGCAAGAGCCAGTGGTTTCCCGGTAATCACCAGTAATGGTGATGATGTTTACATGGCCTGGACTCAGGCCGGAGATCAATCGATAGTTAAAACAGCAAAAATTAATTTCTAGTCATGCAACTGGATAAAAAAACTATAGGCATTGTATTAGGCACTTTGGTCGTTGGCCTGGCGCTAGGGGCAATACTTTTTGGTGGAATTAACTCCAAAACAACCGAGAGCACACTTACCGCTGAACATGAACATAATGAAACCGGCTTGTGGACCTGCTCCATGCACCCACAAGTTCGGCAATCAGAACCCGGCTCATGTCCATTCTGCGGAATGGATTTAATTCCCGTTGCTGACGCAGGAAGTGATGATAACCCAAGAGCTTTGAAGATGTCCAATGCAGCAATGGCTTTGGCCAATATTCAAACAGCAGTGGTTGGTAGCACCAGTGCTGATGTATCATTGATACTCAACGGGAGAATCAAGGCAGACCAACGTTTAGTTCAGTCTCAAACTACCCATTTCGGAGGAAGAATTGAAAAACTATATAAAGACTTTGAAGGTGAGTATGTTAGAAAAGGTGAAAAAATAGCCTCAATCTATTCACCAGAATTAGTGGCCGCTCAGAATGAATTGATAGAAGCCAAGAAACTCTCTGACGATAACCCCGCACTACTTGAAGCGGTTCGTAGAAAGCTTAAACATTGGAAAGTGACAGATGCACAACTCGCCAACCTGGAAGAATCAGGTGAGGTTATGCATAACTTCGACTTGCTCTCCAACTACACTGGCATCATCACCAAAAAACTAGTCAACAATGGCTCGCACCTAATGGAAGGTGAGGCTCTTTATGAAGTGGCTGACCTATCGCAGGTTTGGGCAGTTATTGAAGTTTATGAAAAAGACCTGGGCAAGGTAAAAGTGGGCGATGCAATTCAGTTCAGCCCGAATGGTTCTTCCAAGGTATATGAATCTACCATCAGTTTTATTTCCCCTTCGGTTGAAGCAAATAGCAGAATTGTTGAAGTAAGGGCAGATGTAAGGAATGTAAACGATCAATTGAAGCCTGATATGTTCATCAAAGCTCAATTGAATAGTGCTGGTAGCAGCAGTCTTACTATTCCTCGCTCGGCTGTCCTCTGGACCGGTAAAAGATCTGTGGTTTATGTCAAGAATCCGGAGGAACAAAGCTTCGAGCTAAGAGAGATTGAACTCGGCCAGTCTTATGACAATAGCTACGAGATAGTTTCAGGCCTTTCAGCCGGAGAAGAAGTAGTGACCAACGGAGCCTTTACACTCGATGCTGAGGCTCAGCTGAAAGGAAAAATCAGTATGATGAACCCAGTGGCTACCGAAAATGATCCCGAAGGATTTCAGGAAGCGCAACTTCCTGAGGTCATAGACTTCAAGTCAGGTACCTCTAAGCAATTCCAAAATCAGTTGAATGCGCTGGCCAAAGCCTACATTCCGTTGAAAGATGCAATGGTACAAGGCAATGCACGCCCAATAAGAGATCAGGCAGAAAAAGTAACTGCAGCGTTGGCCAAAGTAAACATGAGCCTCCTTAAAGGAGATGCTCATATGCACTGGATGGCACTGCTTACTCCAATGGAAGAGAGCCTCAAAAACATCAACAATTCTGACGATAGAGACGAGCAACGACTTCAATTTATCAACCTATCCAAGTCACTGATCAATGCACTCGAATCATTCGGTAACTCTGGAGAGAACATGCTTTACGTTC
>JABXIP010000251.1 GCA_013373005.1 Cytophagia bacterium
TAGCCAAGCAAATTCTTAAAACTGAAGGTATTCTCATTCCGGTGGTTACTACTTTACACGGTACAGATATCACACTGGTAGGAAAAGACCCGTCATACGAGCCGGTAGTTACTTTCAGTATCAATCAGTCTGACGGTGTAACTGCGGTTTCTGAAGACTTAAGAAAAGATACTTTTAAGCACTTTAACATCACCCGAGATATTAAAGTGATTCCAAACTTTATCGACCTGGAAAAATTCCAGCGTCAAAGAAAGGATCACTTTAAAACTGCCATTTGTCCGAATGGCGAAAAACTCATTGTCCACACCTCAAATTTCAGAAAAGTGAAGCGTGTGGATGATGTGGTACGAATATTCAAGAAAATCTCCGATACCATTCCTGCCCGCTTACTTTTGGTAGGAGATGGCCCCGAGAGAGGTCATATAGAAGGTCTTTGTAGGGAATTGGGTATTTACGATGAAGTACGATTCTTAGGTAAACTCGAAGCTGTAGAAGAAGTGCTTTCTGTAGCAGATTTATTCCTAATGCCATCAGAGAAAGAAAGCTTCGGTCTTGCCGCCTTAGAGGCAATGGCCTGCCAGGTGCCTGTGATATCTTCCAATGCCGGAGGTATTCCTGAATTGAATGTGGATGGTGTAACTGGTTATACTGCCGATATTGGTGACGTTGAAGACATGACCAAAAAGGCGCTCCATATTTTAAGTGAGGAGAACCTCGACACCTTCAAGCATAACGCTTTGGAAAGAGCCAAAGAATTCGATATTGAAAAGGTACTTCCTGTCTATGAGGCTCATTATAATCAAGTACTTGAATCTGTATTAACAGCTCAATAATGCAAATAAGCATTATCGGATGTGGATGGTTAGGCTTGCCTCTGGGTGAATCTTTAATTCAGCAAGGTTATTCGGTATTTGGTAGTACTACCTCTCCGCAAAAGCTTGAGATTTTAAGAGAAAAGGGTATTAACCCCATCCTTTTTAAATTGGAACCAATGCCTGTTGGCGAGAATTTCAACCAACTCTTCACCTCCGAATTACTCATCATTAATATTCCTCCGGGACGCAGGAAAAATCCTCCTCATTTTTATGAGGAGCAAATAAAGTATCTCAAGTACAGGCTGTCCAAATCTGATGTGAAGAAGGTTATTTTCATCAGCTCTACCTCATACTACCCCAACACAAATGACATAGCGACTACTGAAACCCAGTACGATTTTAGCAATGGTTCAACTGAAGCTGTAGTAAAGGGAGAAAATCAAATTCAGCAAATCGATCAATCTCTGATTGTTTTACGCTGCGGGGGCCTTATGGGAGGAGACAGAGTACCTGGGAAGTGGTTTGCTGGTAAGGAGACAAAGGGAGCAGACACGCCTGTCAATTATATTCATAGAGACGATGTAATAAAAGTGGTGTCTCACATGATTGAAAACTGGCCGGAAAACAAGGTAGTTTGGAACTTGGTATCGGATGAACACCCTTCCAGAAAAGAAGTGCACGAAGAAATGGCGAGGGTGTATGATTTTGAGCCACCTCTCTGGATAGAACCTTTTCAAGTTCCCTCGAAAGTGGTGGCAAGTGATTTCAAGGACTTTCAGCTAAGGTCTCCCTTAGACTTCTAGGCCGCCTCAATCAAATCCAAAAAAGCCTCTCCGCGTTTTAATTGCTGATAAGCTTTAATAAGATTCAACCTCTTTTTGACCTGTTCGAAGTGTTCAAATTCTTGAAGCGCTTCCTCAAAACCTTTTTGGTATACTTTAGGTGAAAGTATTTCCTTTTTTGTTGTGGCCGGAATCATTTCTCTTTTAACTAGAATAACTTCTATTAAGTTTTTCCCTAGCCCTTGAACGTGATTCCACTCAAAAAAGGTTCAAAACTGAAAAAACAAAAAACAAGGCTGCCCAGAAAACCAATATTCAAAGGCAGCCCAAAAATACTATTGCCAGGCCCCTAAAATGACACCTACCATAGTATAAGCCACAATATGATAGAATGAATCAATGAGCATAAATGAAGCTGGTTTTCTTGCAAACAAATAGTTCATGCAAGTTGAAGGAAGTATAAAAAATATGCCGGTCATCAGCCCCATCATCGCTCCAGATGTAAGCGTCATAGGGTTCTCTGGATCGGTACCAAAACCGAAAAAGAAAATGGCCATTCCAACGCAGATTATTAAAGCAAAGACAAAGGCAGAACCAAAGAGCTTGCCCATATTGGCACTCTTTATTTCTTCGTCAGACAAGCCTGCACCTTTTTGCCATGCTTTACCGAAAAGCGGACCATACCAAATTGCTCCTAGAGCAAAAAACGCCACAGCAGAAACTACCACTGCAAGCCAATTAATAGCAGAAAAATCCATAGTGATTTAGATTTGGTTAAAGTTGATTTATTTCTTGATCTGTACTCCAGAATAAAAATCATCGGCATGCCCATCGGTATCCCAATCGAGATAACCTTCAAAAGTTGCCTTCCCCTCCTGCCATAGAAAATAATAACCTGTCGTTTGCCCTTGCGAGGTTAAATACAATGAGTCGCTTTTCATTTTCCACTCTCCCGAAGACCTCTGAAGTTCAGAGCCATCGAGGTTGTAATAAACAGACTCGTAAGTTCCGTCTGGTCTAAAATTGGTGTTTATTGGCTTTATTTGAAGAATTTCTTCCCAGCTCCCTACTGGCACTAAGAAAACAGAATCAGCTTTTCCATCGAGCGCATCTATATCAACCCTAAGTGATTCGTTGTACCATTCGCCTACTAAATATTCTTCATTATTGGTTGAAGAGCATGATGCAAAACCAAGCACCAGCAAGCATATGAGTATTGACCTTTGACCCATTACTAAAATTTTAGGGAATATAAGTAATTACACCGATTATCCTGTATTTACTCCGCTAACATTTCGATTAAGTCTTCGACTTCGGCTATTAGCAAAACATTATTTGGATAGTCGAGCTCCTCCATGAAATATGGGTTTCCACTTATGAGTATCTGCTTCTCAGCAAACTTCTCAGAGAGCTCATAGATATAGGCCTGAATATCAATTTTAGAGGCAGGGGCCTTTACGAAAGTGAGCAGAACATCTGGTTTAGTAATCTCCGTTACCTGCTTTAAATCCCTGAATGGGATGTCGGCACCCAAGTATATGCATTCCTTGCTTCGGTTCTTTAAAATGTAGGTAAAGAGCAGAATCAATAAATCACTGAATTCAGACTTCGGGAGAAAAAGTAGATACTTATCTCCAGACTTCCTCCTGTCTATCAATGAATCAATGGCTACGATAACCTTTTGTCTGATGAGCTGATAGATGAAATGCTCCTGCGCTGTAGAAACCTCACCAATTCGCCACATTACGCCAATTCGTTGTAGAAAAGGGTAAATAATTTTAATAATAGTGTCCTCAAAACTGCGTTGAAGCAGGCTGCTACTGATGATCTTTTCAAAGCGTTGCTCATCGAGCTCTAGCATAGCTAAAACCAACTCATTGATGGCTACATTGAGCTGATTGTCTTCCTTTGAATCCAGGTTGATGCCTGCTACCTTTTTAAGGCTCTCATTGAACTCCTCTTCAGACATGGAACAGATATGAGAAATGCGATATCCGTGCTCTACAAGCAACGTAACATTTAGCAGATACTTGAGCTGTTGCTCATCGTAATAGCGAATATTGGTCTCAGTACGTTTTGGGGTAAGCAGCTGATACCTTTGCTCCCAAATCCGAATGGTATGGGCCTTTACTCCAGAAAACTTCTCTAAGTCTTTAATTGAATACTTAACCAAGGTGTCAGCGCTTTAATCTGAAAGGTAATAAAAACTAACCTTGGTTTCCAGCCTTATCGATCTATTCCTGGACTATTGTGTTGCAAAGTGAATGTTACCTTTAGCTTTAAGAAATCTTCCTGCGCCTCACCCAAATAAACTGCCGGCTTCCAATTACGGTAGTTTTTAATTACCCGGATCGCCTCATTATCGAAGGCTTCACCCAAAGATTTACTGATCTTAAAGTCTTCGGTTTCTCCCCTTTCATTCACTTTAAAGAATACCTCTACATAGCCCTCAATAGAATCGTTCAAAGCCTCCAAAGGGTATTCTAGCTCTTTATCAATGTATTGGAGGAAGATTTTTGTAGTTGGCAATGGTTTGGCTCTCACCAAGAGATCTTCGTAGAGTAGAAGAGAATTAGCTCTCTCTTCTTCGGCCGCCTCATCTATCGCTTCGGATTCCGATTCTAAAAGCGGCTCTTCTGTTTTACTGTTTATAACCAGACTGTCTTCTTCAAATGGCCTTACGGTAGGTTCAAAATTGCTATTCTCTGTCGTTTGTTTTGGGGTAGATTCCCATTCCCATGTACTCAGAGGCTCAACTATCAAATGATTGAATTGTGCTTCTGTATACTCTGGGTTGGCTACGTAAGACACGGAGGCAACCACCGCTATTACAGCCACACTAAAAATTATGGCTCTTCCCACCGAAAAACCTTTCAATACGGAAGAGGCAAGGCTTACTCCTACTAGAGCACCCGCCCTATCAGTCACCTCATCAAAGTCCATCGCACCTTTGATTTCCTCAGAGGTGGGAGATTTTCCTTCTTTAATAAACCTGTACTTCATCGCGTACTTTGTTTAAAATGCTTTTTCATTCTTTTTAGAACCCTATAGGTTCTCGTTTTGGCATTTCCTTCGGTGATATCTAAAATATAGGCAATTTCAGCGAAGCTCTTGCTTTCGAAAAACCTCATTTCGATTAATTCCAAATCCTTAGGCTTTAGTTTTTCCAACACATCAGGTAACATGGCAAGCCATAATTCCTTGTCGCTTTCATCTAGTTCTATCTCAAATGATAAGTCGTGCGTGGTATATTTATCCAGACTAACCGTTCTGTTCTTTTTTAGTGCTCTAAAATGATCGTAACAACAATTGATAGCAATTCTGGTGAGCCAAGCCGAAAACGGATAACCTTTGTATTTGAATTTCTCAATATTAGCTAAAGTCTTGCTAAAGGCTTCTGAAGTTATTTCGGCACAAAGATCGAAATCCTGAACTCTGGCAAACACTGTCCGGAAAATCTGTTCATAATACTTCTCGTAGAGCGGCTTGAAATAGCGCTTATCTTGCTTCGATTTTTCAATCAGCTCAATTTCAGTGAAATCCGCGTATTTTGTCTTGGTCAAGGCTTCTATGGAAGTATCTTTTAAAATATTCGGTTTAATAACGCGTGCCCTTCCAAAAGGAACAATTTCTGCAAACAATTAAGAGGCTACGCTAACGAATATATTGTAAGTTAAACCAAAAATGTGACAGGCGCGTTGTGTAGAAACTCATGAAAGGATATCGCTTCTCTAAATACATTCCACAAAAAGCTCAGGGTGAATCTGCTTTTGACAACCTGCTTAATATTTTCCTTCAATTGATCAGTATTACCGGAGGAGATGTTTCAGAAGCATTGGCCTGGCTTACAAATCTGGACAAACAGTACAACTTAACCGATGGCCAATATGGTATTGGCAATTTTATTGATGACCTGAAAGACAAAGGTTATTTAACCGAAGACAACCAGAAGGGCAATTTTGAAGTGACAGGAAAAGCCGGACAGGAAATCCGAAAATCTGCACTGGAAGAAATCTTTGGCAAACTAAAGAAATCAGGAAAAGGGCAGCACAAAACCAATCACTCAGGTACTGGCGATGAAATGGGAACCGACCGAAGGCCTTTTGAATTCGGTGATTCCTTACAGCAAATAGCCATGACGGACTCTATCAGAAATGCCCAAATTAACCATGGTTTTGGAGATTTCATGATGACCGAAAATGATTTGGAGGTTTTAGAAACAGAGTATAAAACTCAAACCTCCACGGTATTGATGATAGACATTTCTCACTCCATGATTCTTTATGGAGAAGACAGAATTACCCCTGCTAAGAAAACAGCCATGGCTTTGGCTGAGCTCATCACCACCAAATACCCTAAAGACACGCTCGATGTAATCGTTTTTGGAAACGATGCCTGGCAAATTGAAATCAAAGACCTGCCCTATTTACAGGTTGGGCCATACCATACAAATACTATTGCTGGTTTAGAATTGGCCATGGATATTTTAAGGCGAAGAAAGAATGCCAACAAGCA
>JABXIP010000459.1 GCA_013373005.1 Cytophagia bacterium
TCATTTTCTCATGGAATTCGCTGACTCTACGCATTCTATAGGCTTCCTTTTCAAAATTATAATCTGTTACTACCGACTCAATTGCCACCGAATTAATTAAGTCTTTAACCCTCGGCACTATTGGTAGACCAGCATTCTGCATCAAATGCATGTCTGGATATCTTTCCTTAATCAAGCTGATAAAATTAACGTAGGAACCAACTTGGTCAGATTGAGGACCCCAGGGTCCAAGAACGTCAACTGTATCTAAGAAAAGCCCATTAAAGCCCTTTTGTCGGATTCGATCGACCAAACCCATGATGACCGATTGAGTGGTTGAATCATTAAGATTTAGGTAATAACTATCCCAAATGGGGTTCTTACCTACCGTTTTATCTCGAACCTGCTCATAGTAATATCGGCTTGTGCTTACTTCACCAAGGCTAATGTAGCCCAGTACCAAATCGTTATTTTCCTGGATGAGTTTAACATCAAAAGCATTGTAATGCTCAGACTCCAGAATAGCATATTTATATCCCTGAATTTTATCAGGATTCACATCACCATAGCACACCAGTACTGACGCCTGATCAACGGCTTCGTGGCAATTCATACTAGTGACTGAAAATAAAGCGAGTACCGAGGCAATTCTTTTAATAGGCTGCATAATAGAAGTAGTCGAGGTTTTTAAAGAACTTCAGAGTAGACCTTAAGGTCATCATCATGAACACAAATGAACCGGCCGCAAAGCCAACAACACTGTATTCATAAGAAATCAAGCGACTAGCAACCAGACCCACAGCTATATTCACCAACCAGGCCACTAGAATGGCATTGAGCGGTTTAGCAGGTTTGTTGAGCGTAAACAAATAGAGTGAATTCAGCATACCCCAGGCTACAAGAATATAACCAAATCCACCAATTAAACTCACTTTAATACTTACATAATCGAGGCCTTCATCAAAAGCCCTTTCGTACCCCAATCTCAACCAAATAATTAGATACAGAAGAGCGGTCATCACCACCCCTACAATCAATAATATGGTTACGTGCTCCCAGTACATTTTCAGAGACTTTCGGTTAAAAACTTCCGCCTTATTATATGCTGTTTGCTTCTGTAAAATATCGCTGAAAGTACTGAATGATGCAATACCGAATTCCAACACTCCCACCAAAAGGAAGAAGATTAGAATGGCTATATCCATTCCAATTTCATAGTTCTTCTCATAATAAACTATGTAAGGAAGAGCGCCATCATTAGAAGTTGACCAGGCCAGAAATCGATCTGTGAAAATGAAAATGAAGAATACCAGTCCGTAAAAAAAGTAGCGGTAGTTCCTGTACACCATAGCCGCACTTTTAGAAGTAGCTCGGCTAAAGGTTTTTGTACGTTTCACCTTACGTCTAAAGAACCAAAGCAAGTAGGCCAACATTAGCCCAATAGCAGTCCAGATACCGATCCAGTGCGTGTAATAGGTTCCAATCTCAGTATATAAATGTAGGTATAAGGAAAGTGCCGCAGCCAAAACAAACGCCACCGTTATTACCCATCGCTCTTTTAAAGGGTGAAATACTGCGGAAAGCAAAAGCAAGACACCAATAGAAAAGGCATATGCATACACCAACCAAAGAAACCTGTAGGGATAAAAATTGGCAAAGAAATTCAAAATGAGTGCCAGCAAACTGAGCACTCCCATAAAGATTAATCCATCTCGAATCACCAGAATGGTGCTCTTCTTGGCCATATGAAAATCGTTGCTATACCAGTAATGAGAAACCTGCCTGCCAATAACCTGAACAAAGCCACCCGTACCAATCAAACCGAAAATTACTCCCAGCACAACCGCTGTAGACTGCAGCTGATTGAATCCGGTATACGTCCACATTGAGTAGCCAAAAACGATGATGGTGGCTATCTGCAAAAAAACCGGCACACCATGGAAAAGACCCAAAGGATAGTAATAAAAGAAGTATTTGGTCTTAATCTTCAGATAGTCAGAGGAAGACGTCAAATCAGACCTGAACTGCTCATTAACAGGAAGGTTACTAGGGTTTTTCTCTAAAAACTCCGGATCATTAATCTGAGTATAGATCAATTTCGCCAACTCCTGAAGATCGTCAATGCCATAATCCTGCTGCGCATCAATTGCCCTAATGCTCATAGATTCCAGCATAGCGCGCACCACGTTTACGTTTACCGGTTTACCCAGTTTATCATAAACGTCAAGCCCTAACTGCTCTATTTTTTGTGAGTTGGTCATTGCAGTAGTTCCTTCAGCTTTTGTTTATGCCCCGTGTAAACCTCTTCATAAACCCTTTCATAAGCATCAATAAAAATATCTAAGGTAAAATTATCAATCACTCGTTGCCGGCCCTTTCTGCTCATGCTTTCGCGAAGTTCTTGATCAGTCAATAACTGAATGACTCTTTCTCCTATGGCCTTCGGATCTCTTGGCTTACAAACAAATCCCGAAACAGCATCTATAGCTTCTGCTACCCCGCCTACATCAGTTGCCACCACCGGCACGCCACAGCTCATAGATTCAAGCACGGTAAAGGGGAAGCCTTCAGATATGGAAGTAAGTATGGAAATATCACCCTCACTGAAAATCAAATGAGGTTCACTATGGAAGCCCTTAAGGAAAAAGTTATTCTCAAGCTTTAGCTCCTTTATCAAATCCTCACATTTTTTGGTGTACTCAGGCACGGCATTCTTATCTCCATAAACCAGATACTGCACATTCGGAATTTTCTCCCTCACCACAGCGCATGAGCGAATCATGGTGAGCACATCTTTCAACTCAAAAATTCTGGCCGCAGCCACAACGGTCGGAATGTCCTTTAGA
>JABXIP010000492.1 GCA_013373005.1 Cytophagia bacterium
AATTAAAGGTGATGACAACTACAAGGATGTCGTAGAGGCTGGAAAAGAGTTGATGGCTAAAATGACTAAGGTTGAAGAGGCGCTTTATCAGACTAAGAATGAGTCTGGTCAGGATCCGCTGAACTTCCCAATCCGCTTGAACAATAAACTAGCTGCCTTGCTAGGTGTTGCTGGTAGCGGTGAGTGGAGACCAACCAAACAGTCGGAAGATGTAAGGGTAGAATTGACAGAGCAGATTGATGCTGAGCTAGCTACTTTGAAAGGCTTAATGGAGAACGATCTTCCTGCCTTCAATAACTTGGTAAAGCAAAAAGCTGTTGACTACATCGTTATTAAGAAGAGAGGTAATTAGGATATAACCTCAATGAAATAAAAAAGGCTTCTCATTTGAGAAGCCTTTTTTATTATGGGTTGATTTTTCTTAATCCTGACCACCTTTTCTGTTTGGCTTTCTAGGGGTAGGCCATTCTGTTGGTCTACCATTCCAAGGATTAACACCTAAAACGGCCTTGTCTCTTGGGAAGAATTCTGGATCTTCACATGCCATATAAACCATGATGGCAGTAAGAATTACATTGTCCCTTACATCATCAAAAACAATCTTGTCATAAGTGTCTCTGTTGGTATGCCAAGTGTAAGTACCGTAATCCCAGCTCAATGAACTTAGGCTGAAACCAGGTGCACCGGCTGCTACAAAAGACGCATAGTCAGATCCGCCACCACCTGGGGTTCCAGGGAAGGTGGTGTTGATTTCACCTCTGATATTGCGAGGAACAGGAGCTAACCATCTGTTGATAAATTCATAAGCATGCAAGAATCCTTGACCACTGATGTTTTGAACTCTACCGGTTCCATTGTCCTGATTGAACAAGGCCTGAAGCCCCTTTACTACCTCAGGGTGATCTTCTACGAAAGAGCTAGATCCGTTCAAACCTTGCTCTTCACTTCCCCAGTGACCTACTAAAATGGTTCTTTTAGGATTTGGATATACTTTCTTCAATATTCTCATGGCTTCCATCATCACCAAAGTTCCTGTACCGTTGTCAGTAGCTCCGGTGCCACCATCCCAAGAATCGAAGTGAGCAGAAAGCATTACATATTCATCAGGGTTTGAGCCTTTGATTTCGGCTACTGTGTTGAAAGTTGGCACTGTGCCATGATCTACATTAGTTACTTCAACTCTGATTTTTGGAATATCACCATGCTCAACCATTCTGAAAAGCGTACCATAATCTTCCAATCCAATGTCGATGGTAGGAATAGTGCTGGTTCTGGCACCGAAGATTTTGTTTACTCCGAAACCTCTAGACCAGTTAGACATAAGGATACCAGCAGCACCAGCTTCTTCCAAGACAGCAGGTAACTCTCTGCTGTTAGAGCCAGTAGCCTGAACTCTTCTTCCCCAGGCTGCACGAGCCTCTCTAGACTCTTCTTCCATTTTCTTAATAGACTCTTCTTTACCGAATTTCTCCCAGTTATAAGTAGGTCTGCCAGTTGGTTGAGCCATGTCGATCATCACGTATTTACCTTTTACTGTAGAAAGCCATTGCTTAAACTCAGCTTCACTTTCAACATTAGGAATTACTGTAACATCGCCTTCAACAATACCTTTAGAAGAAGGGCTCCATGCCAATTGCATAGCTTCGAGGGTTTTTACTCTTGGAGAGATAAGGTCTACGTGAGTAATTCCACGTTCCCAACCTTTCCATTCTCCCCATTTTTCGTTTCTGGCAGAGATTCCCCAGCCATCATAACGTGCAACAGCCCAGTCGTGAGCATTTTGCATTTGTGGAGTACCAACGAGTCTTGGTCCGTTAAGATCTAGCATTTCATAGGCCAATTGCTCCAACATGGAGTTATCATTGGCTTCTTTAACAATCTGATCTACTACATCTTGCGCAAGGGCTTGAGCAGCCACCATAACAAGGGCAGAGACCATCAATAGTAGTTTTCTTTTCATACTTGGTTAGTTTTTGAGGGATGAAGATAAATAAGTCGACAATCAATAGTGAACCAATAGTGGAAAATCAGTCTTTCCGCTTTTGTTCAAACTTGTTAAGTAAATGATTCGTCTGACCTTGAAGTTTCTTTTGGAAGACGCTTGTCCATCCAAGAATGGCTCCACTAAAACCGAGCGCTTGTTTTGCCCATTTGTGAAGGTTGAAATGGTCTGAGTGCTTAATGATTAGACCATCTTTGAATTCAAATTTTGCATGAACCTTATTGTGAACCTTTCTTCCTGTTCTGCTGAAGGTGTAAAAAGCCTCCCAATATGCTGAGTCTTCAGTCACTTCAGAGTGAGTCACTTTGAAGTCTTGTCCTTTCTGGCTTTCGCAGAGCATATGCCACATATTCTTGGCATGTTCGCCTTTTAGTTCAACAAATGCAGGGTCTTTGAATACAATGTCGTCATGATAGCAAGCCACCATGGCTTCTGAATCAAGCTGGTTAAAGGCTGTGTAGAATTTGTTTATCAGTTCTTTCAATTCAGTAAAATTATGCGTCTTGAACAATAAAAATGGCGTTGTTATTCAGGTCATAAAACCCAAACTCGTGAGTTCCCCACTGAGTGTTCATTCGGAGCTTTTCGGGCTTTATGGTGCCTCGTTCTACGAATTCATCGAACCAGGGCTTTATGTCATGAACGAAGATTTTAATTACAGAACCTCCAAGAAGTGGGTCCTCTGGAGTATTGGCATGCCATTGAAGGTGAATGCAGAGTTGGTCTCTTACCACACCAGCATACATATTGTCTCCAAAGGCATATTTGAAGCCCATGTACTTCTCGAACCACTCCAAGTCACGGGCAATGTCGGTGGTAGGCAACACCGGTTCAATTCCTCTAATATTCGGATCAGTCTGCATTGTGGAATTTAAGCTTTTTATTTCGAAAGCTGCCTAAGCGAAGCGTTCAGCATGCAATGGATTTCAACCTTTGACAAAATATCATGACGTTTTTGATCTGATTTGTGCTTAGATTAAGAATTGAATTCAACCTTAAAAACTAAAAATGATGAAACGATTATTCAGTTTGGCAGCCGCTTCTTTGATCTTATGGTCTTGCGGTGGTCAGCAAAAGGAAACTGTAGATATAAGTCAGATGACTGAAGATGAACTAATTGAATATGCTAAAGGTATTCATGAGCGAGTCATTACACTCGATACACATGACGATATCAATACTTCGAACTTTACTGAGGAGACCAACTATACACAAAGGCTTTCTTCTCAGGTAAACCTGCCGAAAATGGTAGAGGGTGGACTGGATGTAGCTTGGTTTATTGTTTATACTGGTCAAGGGGAGTTGACGGAAGAAGGATATGCTAGAGCTTATGAAAATGCTGATGACAAATTCAAGGCTATTCACAGGCTAACTGAAGAAATTGCACCAGATAAAATTGGCTTGGCCTTAACTTCTGACGATGTGAGAAAGCTTGTGGCAGAGGGTAAAAAAGTGGCAATGATTGGAGTGGAAAATGCTTACCCACTAGGGACGGACATCAGCCGTGTGAAGGAATTTTATGATAGAGGTGCTCGCTATATGTCTTTGGCTCATAATGGACACAGCCAATTGAGTGACTCTAATACTGGTGAGAGAGACTCAGTTTGGTTGCACAATGGATTAAGCGATTTTGGTAAAGAGGTAATTGCTGAAATGAATAAATACGGCATTATGGTAGACCTTTCTCACCCAAGCAAAGCTGCTAACATGCAAGCCATGCAGCTGTCAAAGGCTCCGGTAATTGCCTCTCACTCTTCAGCTAGAGCCGTTAATGACGTGAGCCGTAATATGGATGATGAGCAGTTGATGATGCTCAAAAAGAATGGTGGTGTTATTCAAACTGTAGCTTTCAAGAGCTATGTTAATTCCGATAAGAATAGTGCCAACTCGGCAAAATCGAATGAGATCCTTGCGGCCATTGCAGCTGAAAATGACTTCGAAATTAAATCGAGAGGAGAGATGAGAGATATGTCGCCAGAGGAAAGGGAAGCTTACTATGAAAAATATACCGCAATAAGGGAAGCCAATGCGGACCGAATTGAGGAAGAAGTAAACTCTGTGGCTCCTCCGGTTGATGTTTCTGATTTTGCTGACCATATCGATTACCTGGTGAATAAAATTGGCATCGAGCATGTCGGTATTAGCTCAGACTTCGATGGTGGAGGTGGTGTTGAAGGCTGGAGCGATGCTTCAGAAACTTTCAACGTAACCCTTGAATTAGTGAGAAGAGGTTATACCGAAGAAGAAATTGGTATGATGTGGAGCGGAAACCTTTTGCGAGTTCTTGACGAGTGTCAGGAAATTGCTAAGAAGATTCAGGCAGGGGAGATGTAGATTTTAGGTATAAGATAAACAATAAAAAAGCCACTCTTGATTATCAAGAGTGGCTTTTTTATTGTTGAGTATGAGTGGTTAAAGTACCAATTACTTCACTTCACCTAGCACAACTTCTTTTTCAATATAACCACCGCGGGTGGATAGAATTCTCACCTTACCTTTAGCACCATCGATACCATTCAATTTGATCTCAAAAGTGGCTTCTTTGGTTTCTCCAGAAAGTGTTCTGTCCAGGTAGATGGTTTTGTCTGAAAGGGTAGGAGAAACAATCTGCAACTTGGCATCTTCACCGCCTTTGGTCAGCTCACCGGAAAACTGCAGTTGTACACGGTCTTCCTGAACAATCTTTACCAATTGAGCTTGTTTTAAGGCAGTTGGTAGTTGGCCGGTATTCTTGAAGCGAACTTTAACCTCATAAGTGGTTCTATTCTTTTTGCTTATATCAACAGATTCAAGCTCTATCTGTGGTAATTCCATAGCCATGGCTAGGTTGAATAATGCCTGCTTTTTCGCCCAATTTTCCAATTGCCATGGAGGCCCATTCTGGCCGAAGAACTTAGGGTGGAAACCACCGATTTCAGCTTCTCCCAAAGTCGGGTGCATAAATGGTTCCCATTCTTTAAAACCTCTACCTCCGTTTTCTTCATCATCCCATCGAAGACCATCATAATCGTCATAAATGCCATTACCGTCATAATCTTTCATGGCACCATTATTCCAAAGCTCATCTCCGTACCAGATTGAGCCATAGTAGAAATACCCGAAATCAGGACCGTGACCAAACAATGGGCTCGGCTTCAATGGATCGCCAGTGCTAGGATTCACTTTGTAGCGTGTGGCATAGGTTTCGTAAACATCGCCAGCCCATGGGTAATTGGTAATGCTCAATCCAATGCTATCATATTTTTTATAAAGGTCCAGATCTTCAGGATACATTCTTTCTTCACTCTTGGAGGTAGAAGGAGCGCGCAAGTGCATCGGGACTCGGGTGTCCATAGAGTTCACTACGGAAATGTTTGGGTGAGTTAAAACCCACATCACGATAGATCTGGATTCTGGCTCTGAGGTTGGGTAGGCTCCGGCTCCATATTGAGTGTATCCTCTGCCGGTAGCATCTTCTCCAATATCCGGTCTCCAGTTTTCAGGATAGTTTCTATGTAAATCCAGGCCGCCAATACCATCTTCATTGAATCGGCCGTCACCATCGTTATCAATGCCTTCAGAGTAAACAAAGTGAGTTCCACCGTTCTGAACACGTTGCATCAGTCTGCCCTGAGGATCTCTTGGGTCGATAATATGTGTGCCTTCTTCGCCTTCTTTAGCTTTTACTCTTATCTGGTACATAATACCGTCACCGTCCAGGTCTTCTTCATCGTCTTCATCTAAAAGACCATCTCTGTCGTTGTCATGAGGGCGCACTGTACTTCTGTTACGTTGCGCGGTATGCAGGTAGAGGTTGCTGCCATCAGGGTTATTCTGAGGCCTGAGATAGATGGCTTTTGTATCGATCAGATTTGTAATTGCCTCATCGGTACCATAACTCTCCAAAAGATGCTGAGTTAACCAAAGAATGGATTCGGAACTGGTAATTTCTCCACTGTGTCTCCCTCCTTCAAAGTAGGCAGCCGGTTTATCTGTGTCTTTGCCAGTTTCCTTATTGGTAATGGTCATTTGAAGTATCGGGCGACCTTCAAAGCTTGTTCCAACCTGATACAAATCCACAATATCAGGATACTGGTCAGCCCACACTTTATACCAGTAGTACATGACATCGGCAGTGTGATAGGTGTCGAAAGTCAACTGTTTCATCGGCTCATATTGAACCTCTGGATGTCGAAACTGACGGAAAAAACTCACTCCGTGTCTTTCGCCCTTCACTGTATAAAAAGTGGTGTCCTTATCGGATTCAGGCCATGTAACAGGGTCTAACTGACGTACCTGAAAAGCATTTGCATTGAACGCAGTGCATAAAATGAGAAGTAATGGTAATAGTTTCTTCATAGTGATTTTATGGTTGATTTTGGAAGATAGTCAATAACAGCTTATCGACATAAATTGTCATTCATCGAAGGTTCATGTCGATTCAACGAATGCTTCGCGCGCGTGAAACATTATTGATTTCATTTGTGCGACCTAATGCGATGAATCCAAGCGTAATACTTTCTTTAGATGGGGAAATTCAAAGTTATTCCCATCTCTCAACTAAGTTTTTGTTCTATCTAGCAAATGAAAACCCAGAGCTGCTTTCTGATTTGGTAAAGGGTTTTCGACCCAAAACCAATAATTCTTCTACCGGTTCGATTGATGTTTTTGGCTTCAACATTAACTATCGTATTACTTTTTCCAATAATTTATATACTATCTTATTCCTCATAGAAGATAGTCTAATGACAGCAGGGTACCCGGATAATGAAAAGTATAAGCTGATAGTAGAGGCAGCCAATGAAATTATTTATGAGATGGATGCTGCTGGCAACTTTACTTATGTTAATCCTAAGACATTAACATTAACCGGCTTTAAAGAGAATGAGATTTTAGGAAAGTCTTATTTGGAACTGGTACATCCGGAGTTTAGGGAAAAGGCCCAAAAATTTTATGCTAAACAGGTATTTGAAAGAATCAAGTCTACTTTCCTGGAATTACCCATTGTTACTAAAGGCGGTGAGCAATTTTGGATTGGTTTGAATGTTCAATTACTCGAAAATGACTTTGCTGTTACTGGTTTTTTGGGTGTGGGTAGAGACATTACGGAAGGATACAATAACCGATTGGCACTTCAGCAATCAGAAGAGAAATATAGGGGGATCATCCAAAATCTTCATTACGGACTCATGGAGGTAGATTTGGATGAAAAGATAGTATACGCCAATGAGGCTATGTCTCAGATTACCGGATATACACAAAATGAACTGATAGGTAAGGTGGCTTCTAAGCTTCTTGCTGATGAGCGAGGTGTCTCCGTTCTGGAGAAAGAGCACACCAAAAGAAATAGAGGAAGTGCAAGTGTATATGAGATTCCTATCAAGCACAAAGATGGAAGCTTCAGGTGGGCAATGATTAGTGGCGCCCCAATCTACGATGTTGATGGCAGTGTGAAGGGAACTATTGGTATCCACATGGATATTACGGATCGGATAGAAGACGAGCAGGAGCTAAAGATTACCCGGTCCAGGCTTAAGAAATATAAAGATGGGCTCGAAGCTTTAAACTCAGT
>JABXIP010000067.1 GCA_013373005.1 Cytophagia bacterium
AGCCTGAGCCACCTGATCCTGAGAATTAAGATCAACCGCATTATTTAATACATATAAGGTTACAGCGCGGTACATAGCTCCGGTATCAATGAATTTATAGCCCAAAGTTTTGGCTACAGCCTTTGCAGTACTACTCTTTCCACAACCTGAAAGTCCGTCTATAGCGATATTGATCTTAGTCATTCCTGAAATTTGGCCAAAGGTACAGTTCAAAGTTTTATGTTCTAAACCTTTTATAGGAACTTAGAAACTATAATCTCAATACATGAAGATTTCCGGCCATATAGTTGACGTAAGAAACAGAAGAATATTTGATGGTTTAATAAACATCGAAAACGATAGAATAACTTCCATTGAGAAAGCTACTGAGGTAGAAGACCAATACATACTTCCCGGCTTTATCGACTCTCATGTTCATATCGAAAGCTCCATGCTGGTGCCATCAGAATTTGCCAGACTGGCTGTGGTTCATGGCACAGTAGCCACTGTTTCAGACCCTCATGAAATCGGTAATGTATTAGGGGTTGAAGGAGTGGAATATATGATTGACAATGGCAACAAGGTCAATTTCAAGTTCAACTTTGGGGCCCCGTCCTGTGTGCCGGCTACAACTTTCGAAACTGCAGGTGCAGAAATCACTCCTGATGAAATTGAATTTTTATTAAAGAAACCCGAAGTCAAATACCTGGCAGAAATGATGAACTGGCCGGGAGTTCTTTTTAAAGATGAAATAGTCTTCAAAAAGATTGACATCGCCAAAAAACTAGGAAAACCTATTGATGGTCATGCCCCAGGCCTCAGAGGTGATCAGGCTGAGCAATACGTGAAATCTGGAATGAGCACCGACCACGAATGTTTTACAGCCGAAGAAGCCCGTGACAAACTCAAGCATGGAATGAAGGTTGCCATTCGTGAGGGCTCCGCAGCCAAGAATTTCGAGGCTTTGGTGGAATTATTTGCTGAAGCTCCGGAAATGCTGATGTTTTGCTCTGATGATAAGCACCCTGACAATCTTGTTGAAGGTCACATTGATCAGCTAGTAAAAAGAGCTTTGGCTAAAGGCCATGACCTTTACGATATACTTACTGTAGCTTGCATCACTCCAATAGACCATTATAAGTTAGATGTTGGCTCTTTGCAAAAGGGTGATTTTGCCGACTTTATTGTGGTGAACAATCTTGAGGAGTTTAAAGTAATAGCCACCTATATTAATGGAGAGCAAGTGGCTGACAATGGGAAAAGCCTTATTCCCCAAGTCGAAAACCGAATCATCAACCAGTTTAACTGTGGACCAATTGATGTTGAATCGATTAAAGTCAAAGCAGAATCAGACACCATTCATGTGATAGAAGCGCTAGATGGTCAGCTAATCACCAATTGCCTGGAACTACCTGCCAAGACAGACTCAGAAGGCTATGCCATTTCGGATGCAGAAAAGGACGTCCTCAAAATGGTACTCGTCAACCGATACAACCCTGCACCTCCGGCTATGGCATTTATCAAAAACTTCAACCTTAAAGAAGGAGCCATTGCTTCTTCGGTTGGCCACGACTCACATAACATTATTGCTGTTGGTGTCGATGATGAGTCCATTGTCAAAGCCATCAATCTAATTATCGATGAAAGCGGTGGTGTGAGTGCCGTTTCTGGAGAAGAAGAAATGACCCTTCCCCTACCCGTTGCGGGAATCATGTCGGCCGAAGATGGCTATGAGGTAGCTAAAAAGTATACCGCTATCGATCGCCTATCCAAACAAATGGGCAGCACGCTGAACTCACCATTTATGACCCTATCCTTTATGGCCTTGTTGGTAATACCTAATTTAAAATTGAGTGATTTGGGACTTTTCGATGGTGAGAAGTTCGAATTTAAAAGTCTATTCAAACCAAATTAACTAATCAATTAGTTTGAATATAGACCGCTTTTAGTTACATTCCTGATTAAACTATACTGCTATGAAACTAAACGCGCCAATTACCATCGCATTTCTTTTGCTATTGTCTATCCCGACTTTAGCACAAACAGATTCCATAGAGAACATTGCTCGTGACTATCATATAAGAGCGAGTGACTACATGAAGTATGACGACTACGTGAAGGCAATTCCAAATATCAACTGGCTATTGAAGAATGTTCCATTACGATCAGAGGCCATTCAATCGTGGGCAATAGAAGCTTACGAGCAAGTAGCTGAGCAATCTGAAGGAACAAGAAAAGCTGTATTACTTGACTCTATGCTCTATGCCTACAAATCTAAAAAGCAGTACTTCGGACTGAGTGATATAGATAAAAACAAGCTGGCTTTCCGTTACTTCAAATACTTCCAGAATGACACCGAAAAGCTGAAAGAAGCCTACCCTTTTTTCAAAGAGCTCTTCTCCACTCCAGATTTACCCATCAACAACAATCTGATTCCTTACATGGCCATTACTGAAAAGTATAACTCCAAGGTTCAGCCTTTAGACCAATCAGAGATAATGGATGTTTACATGCTCACTTCAGAAAGAGTGGCCAAAGAGTACTTTAGTGGGGACAATAAGAGGTATGAATCCTACTCCTCTTTTCTGAATGCCAGTCTTAAGAGTATTTTCGGTGGAGAAATGCCTTGTGATGCAATCCAAATAATGTCCGAAGGAATGACTAATCCTGACAGCGTTTTAGTAGCGAAGAAGGTATTAGGTGAAAACCTCAACTCAGGATGTGGCCGAACAGATGGTTATACTGCGGCCTTAGAACTATTAGTTCGAAATGAGCCAACTGCAGGGCTTTACAAAATACTGGCGCAGTATGCTGCAGTAGATAAAGATTACGATCAGGCCATTGAATACTATGAAAAGGCCATCAATTTGGAAGGTGATGCTAAAAAGCAAGCGGATATCCACATGGATATAGCCAACATTCACTTCATCAACCTTAACAAACCACAGTCAAGAGAACATGCTCTAAAAGTAATAGAGCTTGATGCAGAACAATCTTCTACAGCATATTCATTCATTGGCAACCTATACCTCACTAGTTTCGATGATTGTGCCGACCGATACGACATTGTTCAGGACAAAGCAGTTTATTTAGTGGCCTACGATATGTTTGCGCTAGCTAAGGATGCTAAAGGCATGGAAGAAGCCCAGCTTAGGTTCCCAACTCGAACTGAGGCCTTTGACTTAAACATGGACGATGGAGATCAGATCGATGTTGGTTGTTGGATTCAGAGAAAAACGAAGCTAAGAACAATAGTTAGCAATTAACACCAAGAAAAGAGTCATAGGCAACAATTTATTAACCCGCCAATTCATTCTTAAATAGATAGTTACTGTTACTTTTGCCACTTAATTCAGTTTGGCTAAAACTTTGCTACTATCTCTTCGTAAATTTGAGACTATGAAAAAGATACTCTTTTTATTATTATCAATATCTGCTTTTCAGGTTGCTTTTGCACAGGCGCCTCAATTAAAATTACCTACAGACCCTGCTCTCGAGGCCGAAGCTAAAAGAAGGTTTGCTATTTCTGTAGACGCCATGGCATCTGACAGATTCAGAGAAGCGGCAAGTGCACTTCATTGGTTAATGAAAAATGCCCCCGATCTATATGATGGTCTATACATTAATGGGTATCAAGCTTATGAAGAGTTGGCCGAGGCAGAAAAGGATGAGGCTAAACAAAACGTATTACTGGATTCTATGTTTTTGAGTTTTGATCTCAAAGAGAAATATTTTGAGCTCACCGACTTGGAAGTAAACAACAAAGCCTACAGATACTACAAGTACTGGAAGTCTAACAAGTCAAAAATGGGTGATGCCATTGCTGCTTATGAAAAGGCATATGAAAAACCTTCTGAGGTAATCAACAACAACCTTGTTTCCTATATGGACATTATCAGAAGAGCCAAGGCCTATGGTGAAGACATCTCTAACGATCAGGTTTTTGATGTGTATACTCAGGTAATGGAAACTATCGATCAGAAAGAACAGCAAGGAGAAGATGCTGCCAGACTCGAAAAATACAGAGATGCAGTAAATAGTTTGTTGACTATGACCATGGGTGATGACCTGAACTGTGATTTCATCAATACGAACCTGGCTCCAAAACTAGATCAATCACCTGATATTAAGGTAGCCAAAAAAGTATTCGGCCTATTGTTGAATCAACAGTGTAGTGATAGTCCTTACTTCTTAAAAGCTGCTGAAATCATTCAGGCCAATGAGCCCACTGAGGGAATTGCCAAAGTAATTGCTCAAAGAGCTGCTGTGGCCGAAGAGTACGACAAAGCGGTAAAGTATTACAATGAGGGCATAAACTTGTCTCAAGACCCTGAGAAGAAAGCCGACCTTCTTTTAGATCTTACTTCTGTTTATATTAGAATGGGCAACAAGCCGGAAGCAAGAAAAACTGCAATGCAAGCTGCTGAAATTCATCAGCCTAGTGAAAAACAAGCCTTAACCCTTGTGGCTAATATGTATATGAACAGCTGGGACGAATGTTCTAAGAAGGTTTCGCAAATTGATGACAGATCGATTTATATGGCGGCCTATGATCTTTACCAGAAAGCTGGAAATGCTGAAGGCATGGCTCAGGCCAAGGCTCAGTTCCCAACGGTATCTGATGTATTTACTGCCAACAAAAAAGAGGGTGACCCAATTAGAGTTGGTTGCTGGATCAACGTATCTACTACCATTAAAACCAGACCTTCTAACTAATGGATACCGAAAAGCTATTAAAAGATATTCGCGACAGAATTGAAGAGCTAATAGACAAGGCTAAAGATGCCAGTGCTGAAGTTCGTGAAGAAATGGACGATGTGATTGAAGACCTCAAAAAGCAGCGAGATAAGCTGGAAGATAAGCTTGAGGACTTCAAAACTAAAAACGAACCTAAGTTTGAAGACGCCAAATTCCATATCAGAAAGGCGGCAGAAGAACTGGAACAAGCGGTTCGTAAAATCTTCAGAAAAGGCCCTGGTGCCGAAGAAGTTTAGAAAGAAAGTTTAGAGCGCGTCTCAAAAACTAAGATCTCGTCATTCTGAATTTATTTCAGAATCTACTCATTTGGTTCAATAGACCAACAGACCCTGAATCAAGTTCAGGGTGACGATAAAATGGTTTTTGAGACGTTTTTTATGCATATTCAGCCATGAGTTACATCGATTCTTTTGATCACGAGTATATTGGTCAACTGGGATACCTTCCTATTTATCACCCATTAGAAACACTTGAGCATGTAAAGTGGGGAGATTATGATTTTGGAGCTGACCCAACCAACCTGGTTTTAGGTGGTGGTAGTGGTGAACACCCAGGACTTGTGCTACATCATTTGGAAAGCTTTGTTGCCAAATTCTTATTAGATAGAATAACCGAAGACGATGAAAAACTGATGTCAGAAGACGACAGGTCCTTTGTAGTAGACCTTGCCTTTGTCAATTATTCAGAACTCCTTGAATTTTGCGACTGGAGAATTAGTGAAATTGCTAGCTTCTATGAAATGGCCAAATCTTCAGCAATGAACTTCCCCCTCTATGAGGACGAAATGATGGAAGAATGGCTGGTAAAGTCTATTGGAGAATTAGTTTATTATTCTCTTCCAGACCTCAATCCTGAGCATGAAAGGTTGAGCAAAATATTCGAAGACTGCGAAATTCACCCAGTCATGAGAAATGTAACTGTTTCTCCTCCCGGCTATCCCACGCGTGGTGGCAGACAAGTAATCAACGGAAAAACCGTTTGGGGGCATCATAGGTTTTAATATAGCCGGCTTTAGTACTGTCGAGGTTTGAGTATAGATATTTATCTTTAACCTTTAAAAGTCGAACTCATGTCAATGTCAAAAACTGAAAAGCTATCTCATTATGCTGTTGTTTTTATAGCCGTAATGGCAGTTGTGGTCTCTATTTGGCAGGTCAGAATCTCACAGGCACACAATAGACTCTCTGTTCGACCCTATATGGACTTCTTCTATGGCTGGAACAGTGATGGTTATTTAGAGCTTCAGCTTTCTAACCAAGGTGTTGGCCCTGCAATCATCAATAAAGTGGAATACTTCTATGGTGATCAAAAATTCAATAATTGGGACGAAGTCTTGAGAAAAGCCGATCTGATTGAAAAAAGAAAGAATTCATACACCTATACAGGCAATTCTCCATTTGCCTCGGGCAAAGAAGTTAGCTTTCTCGTTTTAGACATTAAGGAAACAGAAACCAACCTAATTACTCCACTTCGAATAGTGATTCACTACACTTCGATTTACGAGGAGTATTTTGAGTTGAGCATAGACCTCTAATGCTGCTCTATCTGCAAAAGCCTTTATTCATCTCTTAAAACGTCAGCAGGATTTTCTCTGGAGACTTTTAGTGAAAATAAGAAGGTGACCATAAGATTCAGTAAATAGAAGCCAAAGACGGCCAAAATGAATATTTGTGGCTGAATATTGGTCCGGTATTTAAATTCCGACAACCAATCCTGCATAACATAAACCGTTACAGGTGTAGCTATTAGAAAGGCCACGAGCACCAAAACACCATTCTCTTTATTCAGCATAAAGATTAACTGCTTTAAGCTAGCTCCTAAAACCTTTCTGATGCTCACTTCCTTCTTGCGCTGCTGCGCAGAGTATGTGGCCATAGCCATTAAACCTAGTAATGAAATAAAAATAGCTAAACCCGAAAAAGTATTGAACAAAGCGACCTGATCCGCTTCTTTTTTATAATACTGGTCTATGGCATCATCTACATAACTAAATTCGAACGGCCTATTCAGCAAGGCCTCATACTTATCCTTGATCTCATTTAAAGTGGCCTGATGCCCTTCCGCTTCGAATCTGACCAAGAGTTCTTCAAAAGACCAACTCTCCCCTCTTAGAATAACTGAAGGAAGTATTTCTTCTTTGAGCGAAGAGGAATGAAAATCTTCTATCACTGCAACTACCCTCCACTTATCTCCATCATACTGATGAACAGTTTTACCCAAAGGACTCTCGTCTTTCCAACCGAGCTTTTCGGCCACCAATCGACTAATGATGATTTCAGTTGGGTCTATTTTACCGAAATCGAACTTGTCTTCGGATTCCACAATTTCCAAGCCCAACGTGTTGACTAAGTCCTCATCCCCCAGAACAAAGTTAATATTCGTTGACGGTGGTCTTTCATCTACATCGATACCGAATTTATCGGCAAATACACTACTGGAACTGTGCCTCCCAAACATCCAGTTGGTTATGGTAGCTGATTGAACCCCAGACATACCCAGCACTTCATTTTTAAAGATTTGTGACTGACCCTTAAGGTCATCGAAAAGAGGAATATAAACGAGTAACTCCTTATCGAAACCCATTTTCTGCTTTTCCAGAAAGCTCATTTGAGAGTGCATCACCAGGGTCACCAAAATCATTATGCCTGCAACCAGAAACTGAAAACCTACAAGCACTCGTCTAAGACCTCCTTTGCCCTTCACTCCTGCACCACTATTCTTCATAAGAACCAGAGGCTTGTATTTGCTGATAAAAAATGAAGGGTAAAGCCCCGTTAACACACCAATCAACAAGCCCAAGAGAGGAACAAATACCAGGAATTCCGGGCTGAAATAATTCAATTCGATTGCCTTATTCAGTCTTCCATTCATCAAAGGAAGAATTTGCTTAGTAGCAACAAATGCAATGAATAAAGCGATGGTTGTGACTACAACAGACTCAGCCAGCTGATAAGCTATAAGCTGTGACTTTTGAGCCCCAATAACCTTTCTCAAACCTATTTCTTTTGCCCTTTTCAGAGAACTGGCTGTAACCATATTGATGTAGTTGATCACAGCCAAAAGAAGTATGACCAAACCAATACCTGAGAAGAGATATACAAAGCGGATATCGCTCTGGTCCGTCATATAGGCATTAGAAAATTGCCCATAAAGTCTTTGATCTGCTAAAGACACCAAGCCAAAGTCTTCGTTTTTTACAAAAAAGTCGTAGGCAGACTTCTCTTTAATCTGGTTGATCATTCCGGCAATCTGTTCCAAATCCTGTTCCTCCGGGATTTCCAGATAAGTCACAACTGGCATCATACCACCCCTTATGGGTGTATCCATTTCTTTAACACTGCTTCGCACGACAGCATCAAACATTAATGAGCTGTTAGTAGGCGGGTTTTCACAGACTCCACTAATAACAACATCTAATGCCTTATCTAGCTTAACAAGCTTTCCGATTGGACTACCATCTCCAAACATCTTCTCTGCAAGTGTCTTCGTTATAACCATCTGATAAGGTTCAGATAATACAGACTCGGGTGTACCATCAATGAGTTTAAAATCCAGTAGTTCAAAAAAGTTGGAATCAGAAAACAAAATCCTATCAGCATAAAGGCTTTTGTCATCTATGTTCAAAAGATTTTTCTCGGCTGCCCTCACTACTCGCAATACCGATTTAACCGCTGGTATATCCGAAACAATTATCCCGGCCAAATCAGGAGCTATTTCACCCTGTTTTACATTTCTGGTGGTATCATTAGCAAATACCCTATATAGCTCTTTATGATTTTCATGAAACTTATCGTAACTGAGCTCATCCCTCACATAAAGAGTGATAATCAAGAAGGCTGTAAGGCCAATGGTAAGGCCCAGAATACTTACTGAGGCATACAGTTTTTCTCTTCTTAGCTTTCTAAGAATTAGTTTGAGGTTGTTCTTGAACATGGCTTGTGGGTTTACTCATCTCTTAAAACATCTGCAGGATTTTGTTGAGATGCCTTAAAGGAAGGAATCACCGTAACTATCCAACTTATTACAAGAAAACCAATGAATGTCAAAATAAAAAGTAATGGAGAAATAGTAACCCGATTCTTGAACTCTGCTAACCAATCTTGCATTGCGTAGTATGCCAGTGGTAACGCAATGACGAACGAGATAACAATCAGAATTGTAAACTCCTTGTTCAGCATAAAAACTAACCTTTGGAGAGATGCCCCCAACACTTTACGAATACTCACCTCTTTGCGCCTGTGCTCTACCATATAAATAGTCAAAGCTGTCAAGCCTAAAAGAGATATGAAAAGAGCGAGAAAAGAAAAACCTTGAAATATCTGAAAATGTCCCTGCTCCTCCTTGTAATAGGAAGCAATTTTATCATCGATAAAGTAATACTCAAATGGACGGTTGGTCGCTGATTGATATATATCGCCAATGGTGTTTAACGTTTTTTCCCTTTCCTTAAAATCTACTCTAACGAGCAAATTTCCATCACTCCACGGCTTTGTCCCCTCCATTAGCAAGGGCACTTGATCTTCCTTCATGGAGTAGGTATAGAAATTGTCTACAACCGCCACAATTTCCTTCATCTCATTCTTGAATTGATAGATCTTTGTTCCAACTGAGTTCTCAGGCCAATCAAAGGCTTGAAGGAAAGTCTTATTTACAACAACCTGACTCTTCCTAAACTCTCCTTTAGCAAAAGCCTCCGATTGATAGAGTACCTTAACGCCCATGACATCAAAAAAATCAGGATCAGCATTAACCATATCGTGCCAAACTGATTTAGGCTCAGGCACTTCTCCTTTAACGGCAGGCTTATTATAGGAACCGGTTGAAGAAACACCACCAAATTCCCAGTCATTCAAGCTAACCCCCATTACCCCAGACTGTTTGAGCATTTGAGACTTCAACTCTGTAGAGAGGCTCATATCCTCTTCATAAAGAGGAATTGAAATGAGGTTATCTTTTTCAAAACCAAGGTGAGTCTTATTCAAATAAAGCATTTGGCTAGACATGATGGACAAGACTATGATCAACACGGCTGAGACCGTAAATTGAAA
>JABXIP010000241.1 GCA_013373005.1 Cytophagia bacterium
AAGTTAGAGCACAATACTCCTTATATTTTCTCTATTAAAGACTCAGACTTCCTGAGTCCAAGGCAGCTTAGGGGTCCTCCCAGCTTGGTGTAATACGTTCTTTTGGGTCAACAGACCCTCATTCCTGATTAATTTATTTAATCCAATTACACCATGTTTGAAAAAATCATTCACATTTCTGTTGAACAGAAATTCATAGTATTCCTATTAGTTATAGCCATCTCAGTTGGTGGATTTTATTCCCTGAGACAGCTACCCATAGATGCTGTTCCCGACATCACCAACAATCAGGTGCAAGTTGTAACGGTATCGCCTACACTGGCTCCACAAGAGGTAGAACAATTGATCACCTTCCCTATTGAAATCAGTGTAGCTAATATTCCAAGAGTTACCGAAATCAGATCGATTTCCAGATATGGCCTTTCGGTTGTAACCATCGTTTTTGAAGATGGAATGGCTCAGCTAGACGCCAGACAGTTCGTTCAGGAGCAGCTGAATTTGGCAGCCGAAGAGATTCCTCCGGGACTGGGCTCACCTGAGCTTATGCCCATTACTACCGGTCTGGGAGAAATATATCAGTATACACTTCAGGTAGAACCCGGTTATGAAGACCAGTATGATGATATGGAACTAAGAACTATTCAAGACTGGATAGTGAAGCGACAAATGAGCGGTATTCCGGGGATTATTGAGATCAGTAGTTTCGGTGGTTATTTAAAGCAGTATGAAGTAGCCATAGATCCATTGGTATTGAGAAGCTTCGACCTTACACTGGCTGATGTTTTCGATGCGCTGGAGAAAAACAACCAGAATAGTGGTGGTAGCTATATAGAGAAGAGTACCAATGCCTACTATATCAGATCCGAAGGCAGAATTAACTCTCTGGACGATTTAAATAGCATTATTGTTAAGCATCAAGGTCATAACCCCGTACTGATTCGGGACATTGCCGAAGTAAAATGGGGAAGCCCAAAACGTTATGGTGCCATGACCAAAGATGGAAAAGGTGAAGCTGTTGGAGGAATTGCCCTGATGCTGAAAGGAGCCAATTCATCTGAAGCCATTGCTAACGTACACGAAAGAGTTGAACGAATTCAGCGTAACCTGCCAGAAGGACTAACCATCGCCCCATACCTCGATAGATCTGATTTGGTAGGAAGAGCTATTCATACGGTTAGCAAAAACCTGATCGAAGGTGGCCTGATTGTAATCTTCGTACTCTTAATGCTTCTAGGAAACTGGCGTGCAGGTCTGATAGTAGCTTCAGTAATTCCATTATCCATGCTCTTCGCCTTTATTCTCATGCATATTTTTGGTGTATCAGCCAACCTGATGTCTCTGGGTGCTATTGACTTTGGAATAGTGGTAGATGGAGCTGTTATCATTGTCGAAAATGCGCTGCACGTTATTTATGTGGGCTATGTAGGCAAGAAACTCACACAGTTAGAGATGGACGATATCGTTAAAAAATCTTCTTCAAAAATCTATCAATCGGCTGCCTTTGGGGTACTCATTATCCTGGTTGTATTCCTCCCGGTTATTACTCTCACAGGGGTTGAAGGTAAGATGTTCACACCTATGGCCCTTACCGTGAGTTTCGCTCTTCTTGGAGCAATGATTCTTTCGCTTACCTATGTACCAATGATGACTAGTTTGTTCTTGAGCAAAAAGATCAAGGATCATAAAACATTCTCTGACAGACTGGTTAATTGGTTGAGAGACTCTTATAAACCTGCTTTAAGAACCGCCCTAAATTGGCCTAAAGCATTGCTAAGCATAGTTGTTGCTGCTTTTCTGGGTTCTGTAATTATTCTCAGTACACTTGGCGCTGAGTTTATTCCAACTCTTGAGGAAGGAGATCTTGCCATGCAGATGGCCATCCCTCCCGGAAGCTCACTTCAGCAAAGTATCAAAACCGCTAATCAGGCTGAGAGGATTCTACTGGAGAACTTCCCTGAGGTAAAACATGTGGTTTCAAAGATTGGCACCTCAGAGGTTCCTACTGACCCAATGGCCATTGAAGATGCAGACATTATGATCATCCTTAAGGATAAGTCGGAATGGACTACCTCTTCAGATCGTGAGGAGCTAATCAATATGATGAAGGCTAAGTTGGAGGTCATTCCTGGTGCATCATTTGAATTTACCCAGCCTATTCAACTGAGATTCAATGAATTGATGACCGGAGCAAAAACGGAAATTGCCATTAAAATCTTTGGTGAAAATGTAGCTGAACTGGCCAGACTTGGTCAGGAAGTAGCAGGGCTTGTTGAAGGAATTGAAGGTGCGGCAGATGTAAAAGTGGAGCAAACGGCAGGTCTGGCTCAATTGGTAATAGACATCAAAAGAGAAAAACTGGCGCAATACAACGTGTCTATAGACGATGTAAATCAGGTAGTTAGAACAGCATTTGCCGGTGAAGCTGCCGGTGTCATCTTCGAGAATGAACAAAAGTTCGACTTGGTAGTAAGGTATAATGATGCCTATCGCCAGTCACTGGATTTAAATAAGCTTTTCGTTACCAATATGGAAGGAGAGCTAATTCCGCTTCATGAATTGGCAGATAGAAAGGTGATTGAAGGCCCAATGCAAATTACCCGTGAAAATGCTCAGAGACGCATCACCATTGGAGTAAACAATCGAAACAGAGATATTGCCAGTCTCGTGGCTGAAATTGAGGAGAAAGTAAATGCTCAGATCGAACTACCTGCCGGCTATTATGTAGTATATGGGGGTCAGTTTGAAAACCTTGAAGCTGCACAGAAACGACTAAGTATTGCCGTACCTGCTGCGCTACTCATGATTTTCGTCCTTCTATATTTTACATTCAAATCAATTAAGTATGCGGCACTTATTTTCTCTGCCGTGCCTATGTCTATCATCGGAGGAATAGTTGCATTATGGGTTAGAGGAATGCCATTCAGCATTTCCGCAGGTATAGGTTTCATTGCGCTGTTTGGTGTAGCAGTACTCAATGGAATCGTGCTTATCTCCCACTACAATCAACTCCGAAAGGATGGCTTCAATACTATTGAAGATGTAGTAATTCAAGGAAGCCTGGCCAGGTTAAGACCTGTGCTAATGACCGCGGCTGTAGCTGCCTTTGGTTTCTTACCCATGGCCATTTCAGTAACGGCTGGAGCCGAAGTACAGAAGCCTCTGGCCACAGTAGTAATTGGTGGATTGATCTCTTCTACCCTGCTTACACTATTCATTTTACCAAACCTTTATGTCATGTTCAATAAGAAAACACTGATAAAGGCTGCGAGCATTTTGATCTTATTCCTCTCGTTCAACTCAGTGAGTGCGCAAAGTAATCCAGTAACCATGGACGATGTAGTGAGTCTGGCCAAAGCCAACAATGCGAGCTTCAAAAACATGCCGCTAGCGCTTGAGCAAAGCAAGAGTCGTGAGAAAGCTACTTTCCAATTGGGAAATACTTCCTTTGACTATTCTTATGGAGAAATAAATGATGCCGTGAATGACTGGCATTGGCAGTTCGATCAGAGTTTGGGAAATCTGTTTCATATAAGTGCGGCCAAAAAGGCTGCTGAAGCTGGAACAGAATATCTGGAAGCAGAGCAGCAGCTACAAGAGCAAATGATGATTTCTCAAGTGAAATCACTCTGGTTCAAATGGTATTTCGCTCATCAAAGTCTACAGCAGATTAATGCATGGCTCCCCGAACTTCAGCAGATCAATGCAGGACTCAAAAAAGCCAGAAGCATTGGAGAGCTAAATTTGAAAGATCAGTTCAGTGTGGAAAGCATAGTATTGGCTCTCAACAAAAGACAGCTTGAGGCATCAATGACAAAGGAAAGTGCCTTGGCTGAGCTGAGTAAATGGTGCGGCCAATCAATTACAGGCAATCCTTCTCAGGTGGCAATCACATCATGGATTTCTGATACCAATGATTCAATTTCTAGCCTCTTCACTCAAAGCCAGGCGGCAGAACTACAATGGATGGA
>JABXIP010000216.1 GCA_013373005.1 Cytophagia bacterium
ACTATTAAAGCCTATAAAGAAGCTAAGTGGGCGGAGCTTCCTTATCTCCAAGAAGTGCCTATTGAGCTTTCTCTAGATCTAATGAAGTCTATTCATGCTCGCTGGAGCATTTTACTAAAAAGTCTGAGCATAGAAGATTTTGAGAAAACCTATTTACATCCAGACTACAATAAGGTTTTTGCCCTCAAAACGGTGGTGGCTCTCTATGCATGGCATTGCAAGCACCACCTGGCGCATATAGAAAGCTTGAAAGAGCGAATGGGTTGGTAAATTTCTTGTCAATGGTCATTTGCCATTGGCCAATGACCATTGGCCAATGACTAAATTCATACTAAAGTATGAGTCCAAGTCTCATCCTAATCTCCTAATTTGAAAGAAAAAACGATGGACAAATCAATAGGATCAATTGGCTGGATAGACCTTACCGTTCCCAATGCCTCTGAAGTAAAAGATTTCTACTCAGCCGTTATTGGCTGGAAGCCTGAGGGTCTTTCCATGGGCGATTATGAAGACTTCAACATGACTATGGATGGAGAACCTAAAACAGGTATCTGCCATAAAAAAGGTCCCAATGCTAACATTCCTTCTCAATGGATGATTTATATCAATGTGGCTGACATGGCTGCAAGTACTGAAGCCGTTGAAAAGCTTGGAGGAAAGTTACTTTCAGAAGTTAAAAGCGTGGGTGGCTATGGCAAATTCTGTATTATCGAAGACCCAGCTGGAGCTGTATGTACACTTTTTGAACCAGAGCAAGATTGATTTTAAATTATTGGCTAAAAAGGCATACATTGATGTAACCTAAAGCCAATACATGAAACCTGTTACCCTGTGGATTTTGGCTCTGGTAGCCACCTTGCTAACCGGAGCCCATGATGATTGTTTGCCATGCAGACAGGATCATGATTACTTATGTGCCTCTAACACGCTACCTATCAATCCCAGATTGTGCATAGACATCACCGAAGTTCCTGCCTATGTATACAAAGACTATATGGCTTCTGTGGCCGAAGAGTTTGGAAGGGAAAGTGAGGAGTTCAAAGCATCAGAACCAGACTATTCTCTTTGGGCTGAGGTTTTTGAAGGAGTTTCTGCTGAAAAGCTCAAGGAAAAATTTATCGGTTCCGATGAATTGGCATTGATGCCTATTATGGGCATTAGTTTCGAGCAGGCCAATGCCTTTGCAGAATGGAGAACCAAAGACATGACTGCCTACTTGGGTGAAATGAGCAAAAATGATAGAGCTGCATTTCCTAAAAAATTCAAATTCCGGCTGCCATCTGAAAACGAATGGGCAAGAATCAGGTTTCTGGTTCAGGACAAAAAGATGCTGAAGCAGTTAGAGAAGATTGCAAAGACCAATGAGTCTTCTTTTAAACTCTCCAAAAGTGACCTATTGAGCAACAACCCAAAAATAAAGTCTGTATTCTTCAGTGCCGCTGAGGATATCGGCTTTTACAATGTTTTTGGCAATGTGGCGGAGATGACAGACGTAAAAGGCTTAGCCATGGGCGGAAGTTGGCAGGAGGCGAATACTGGTAAGGTTTTTACCAAAAGCTTCAAATACGATGGCCCCTCCTCTGCTGTGGGTGTAAGAATGATCTTCGAGATTATAGAATAAACAATAGCACTGCCGATATCAACATGATAGCTATCAGTATAAACTTCCAGACGTTCGAATAGATAGCCTCTTCAGACAATTGCCTGTTTTGCATAGAATCTATCCATACCGGTATCTCACCTTCTTGAGCATCACTTTCTATTTTCTTCTCTAGTGGCTCATTGAATAGCTCATGAAAGAAATAGTCGGTCTTTTCGTCCCCATACTGATATACCTTATGACTTACCTTAAACTGTCCGCAATAAAAATTCGATTTAAAATTCAGACCACTCTGCTCATCCATAAACTCCAAGTGAAGGCACAAACTTTCTCCCAACCTAATTTTCAAGTAACCTCCATTTTTGAACTTCAATAATGAGAATGGATTCTTTGCAGCAGACCTCTGCATCTCAAAATCAGGTTGATCTTCCAGTTCAACTTCCACTTCTCGTACACCCTGGCTTTTCAAAAAGTCGAGCAACTCAGGAGTTTGAGCAAAATGTGTGAGGAAAGAGCTGGATTCTAATAAAAAACCTTCGAGCTTTTCGTTGAACAACCTAATCAACACCAATTGATCATATGGTACACTTCCGCCTTTTAGGAAGACTCCATCAGGCCCGAAAATGGCTTTTCTTTCATTCTTAGATGTAAAAAGATAATACTTACTCATATTTCTAAACCAGCCCTGCTATTAAGAAGCCAAGGTATGTTCCAAGCCCGGTTCCTAACGACCCCGCAAGAATGGCAGGGAGCAATAAATCATTTCTTTTAAAACTTTTAGCCAAGGCCAATGCTGTACTAGCCCCGCCAATATTAGCCTGTGAAGCAATAGCAATAATAGACCAATCTGATTTCAGCAAAGTTCCCATCAATACCAGAAACACTCCATGAATCAAAACGATGGTCACTGTGAAAAGTAGAATACTAACAGCATGTTCGCCTACCTCTACCAGAGCAGTCACCTCACAAAAAGCACCTACTACTACCAAAAACAAATACACTGCAAACATTCCCAACAACTTCGCCCCGGGAATTTTCTGAATAACTTTCAACTGAGCCAATACCAGCGCAATGGTGGTGAGAATTAACACTGAAGGAATGGCCGTTTCTTCTGCTAATAAATCTGAAACCATCATGGCAGCCAAACCAATAAAGAGCATAAGGCCCAATCTCAAAGGCCCAACATGTTCTCTTTCCGTGTACTGATCGATTTCACCCTGCTCCTTCATCATCAGTTCTTTATGGGGCCTGATTTTCATCATCACGGCAGGCAAACTCAAGGTTACTAGCATCCAAACTGCGGTAACAATATTATCTGCCACAACAATGCCTGTGTAAATCGCTCCTTCTCTCACCACATCATAATGAAGCGCCACCGCATTGAAGTTGGCACTTCCCCCAGTGTAAGTTCCGGTCATCATTCCGGCAATGGCAGCATAGTTCTTTCCAAATACTTCCTGATAATCGATAAGGTTCAGTGCCACCACTACTCCTATCACCGTACCAACAGCGCCTAAAACAAAAGCCATAAGCATCGGTAACCCTGCTTTTTTCAATTCCTTGAGATTAACACCCAGCAACAGATAGAAAATACTGGCCGGAGCTACGTATTTAAAAATGGAATCATAAACCGGACTGGCATTGGAGGCTGACGGAATTAGGCCGAAGTTGGCCAAAACAGCTCCAAGAATAATCACAAGCAACGGCCCGCTGATGTGCTTTAGAAATGTATTCTTGGTTAACCACTCACTGATGAAGATCAGTCCGCAGAGCACTGTGAGAATATACAGTGGATTTTGGATCATGGTTTTTAAGATAGGGAATTATTCAAAAACCATATCAGAAAGATTGACTCAAGGTATCTCTAAACATCACTTGGGAGAATTATAGTCCGCAAGAGGACGATTCGTTAATAATTCTCCCTTCGGAAGAAATTAGAATCGGGCCAGAGTGCAGGGTGGCTCCAGTGAATGAAATAAAAATGTCTTTATCCAGCTGACTGCCATAGTCCGTAGGAGGACTTGGCGTTTAGAAAAGCTCCAGTGGAGCTTTTTAGCCAAGGGCCAGCCTGTAGGGCAGCCCCCTGCGGACGAAATGAAAAAAGCCCGACATAGTCGAGCTTTTTGAATGTAGTCCGCAGGAGGACGATTCGTTAATAATTCTTCCTGTGGAAGAATTTAGAATCGGGCCAGAGTGCAGGCTGGCTCCCCGAAGGGCTAAAACGAGAAAAGCCAAGCAAGTGCTTGGCTTTTGAGTGTAGTCCGTAGGGGAATCGAACCCCTGTTACCAGGATGAAAACCTGGCGTCCTAACCCCTAGACGAACGGACCATTTTTTCGGTGTGCAAATATAGATTTCGGATTTTTAAATCCAAAAAAATTTTTAGCGAATTATTTCAAACGATTCCAATGGAACCCTTTTCTATAAGCATTCATTTATATTTGAAATGGCGTTGGGCTTTACTAGTTTTACGGCCCAACAATCACTAATAAAACCGTAAAGGACATGTCTAAAATAAAAGTAGCCATTAACGGTTTTGGAAGAATCGGACGATTGACTTTCAAAGCCTTATTGAGCAAAGAAAATGTTGACGTAGTTGCTATCAATGATTTGACAGACACAGCTACACTTGCCCACCTATTGAAGTACGACTCAGTACACGGCAGATTTGACGGAACAGTATCTTCTACTGCAGATGGTATCGTTGTCAACGGAAAAGAAATTAAGATCTACGCTGAAAGGGAGCCTAAGAACTTACCATGGGGAACCCTTGGTGTTGATGTAGTGCTTGAGTCTACCGGTAGATTTGTTGATGAAGCTGGTGCTGGCGGACACTTAGAAGCTGGTGCTAAGAAGGTAGTAATCTCTGCTCCTGCAAAAGGCAACATCCCTACTGTAGTATTGGGTGTTAACGAAGAAATTCTTACTGGCGAAGAGACTATCGTTTCTAACGCTTCATGTACTACCAACTGCTTGGCTCCTATGGCCAAGGTTTTGGACGATGCCTTCGGTATTGAAAAAGGATACATTTCAACTGTTCACGCTTACACAGCTGACCAAAGAATTCAGGACGCGCCTCACAGCGACTTGAGAAGAGCTAGAGCTGGTGCAGTTTCTATCATCCCTACCTCTACTGGTGCTGCTAAAGCCGTAGGTTTGGTACTTCCGCACCTAAAAGGCAAACTCGATGGTATCGCCCTTAGGGTTCCTGTGCCGGATGGTTCATTGACCGACTTGACAGTAATCGTTAAGAAAGAAGTAACTGCCGAAGAAGTTAATGCTGCTATGAAAGCTGCTGCTGAAGGCCCAATGAAAGGCATTCTTGAGTACACTGAAGATCCGATCGTTTCTGTTGATATTATCGGAAACACTCATTCAAACATCTTCGATTCTCAATTAACTGCTGCTGCCGGAACTTTGGTAAAAGTAGTGGGCTGGTATGACAACGAAGCTGGTTACTCTAACAGAGCTGCTGACTTGATCGTTAAGCTTGGTGCTTAATTAAAAAAATAAGACTAAGAAAAGCCTCGAGAGATCGGGGCTTTTTTATGCCTTAATATGTCTCTCCCAATCAACCTTTTTTAAACTCGATGTGTCATAATGCCATGAACAGGATGAAAAAGCCACACGCTATAAAAACATTGCTCGCATCTTTGATGGTTATTCTAGTCACATCATGCTCTCAAGATGAAATCCCTGAAAATGACTCTCTATTTGGCAAATGGCAGCTAGTAGAAATCTCTGATGGAGGCTCTCTTCAACCCTATAGAGCGATAGAAAATGGTTCGAGTATGACCTTCTATACGGATTCTACACTTACCACAACATATCATCATTCCTTAGGATGTTCTATTGACCAAACTGAGGGTTCCTATGAAACGACCAAAGGTGAAAAAGGAGAAGAACTGACAGTACATTTGAGTTGCGAGGACAAGGAATTAACTGTTACCTATTATTATGGAATTAATTCGGAAGGTCACTTGGTTATTTCTCCAAAGGAGTCCTCTTGTGATGAAGGATGTTCTTGGAAATTCAAGAGGATAGAAACAACAAAGAAAAGTGACTAAAGAAGTCTTAGATAAAAGAGGCTGTCTCAAAAGCTAGCCGTCATTCCCGACTCCGATCGGGAATCTCCCCAAATTGGCACTTAAGACCGATAGAGATTCCCAGTCAAGCCGAGAATGACGAAAATAGTGGCTTTTGAGACAGCTTTTACCCCCCTCGATATCGCTTCTACGAAGCTGACTGGACCGAGGTAACTATGAGCTATGACATTTCGCCACGCTGTGGCTTAAGCATGGTATTCTCTTCCAAAAATCAAAAGTCACAGACAGGCTTCATCAAAGTCCAATATTGCAACACAAAAGAACAGCTAAACCTTGGCTCCAGAGGAGCCCAATGTCATAACAACTCAACTGCTCCAAAACCAAGCTCCAGCGGAGCGGCATCCCTAAAGTCTTGTTATCTTAGAGTATGATCAAACGCATACTAATAATCACACTTCTAGTCGTCTCTTCATTTCAAGCATATAGCCAACTCATGAAGGAAGAGATTAGCAAAAGTCTCTCAGCTCAATTCAATAATGATGAAGTTGAAAGTATACTTCTATGTATGGACTTCTTTGAAAACGAACTCAGAACCTTTTTCAATCTAAACCAAGAGTCTGAAGAAGACCCAATAGGCATGTTTATTGAATACACAGAAGGAAACTACCCCGATTTTGAAATACCAATTGACTTTAGAGCCCAGCAAGACTTATATCAAAAACTAAACACTCATTTCTTCTATCAAACCTGGGGCTATGGGTTATTAAAAAGAGGTGAAGATCAGACTACTTATATATCACTGAATTTAAAAACAGATGGCCCCTTACTAAAATATCTAAAGAAGAGCTCCAAAAAGATCAGTGTAATTAAAGACTATCTTAATACACTGAAGGCAGCAGGCGATATCAGTCCATCAATGGTCGGCAGCATGGCTTCTTTCATTCCCATGGGTTATGAGAAAAATCTTGAATTAAGGATTCTTCTGACTTTACATTATCTGACCTTAAATGATAGGAACAAACGAAGAGACCGGATGTAGAAATGAACCGGTCATTTGAATCGCATTTTTTCTTACCGGTAGATCACTCATGTCGCTTCTACAAAGCTTTCATAGGCGCAAAAGATTAAGCCTATGACATTTCGCCACTCGGTGGCTTAAGCATTGCATTCTCCTCCAAAATAGAATTCGTGGACTTGCATTATTAAAGACTAGCGTCCCAACACAAAAGAACGCCTAAACCTTAGCTCCAGCGGAGCCTGATGTCATAACAAATCAACTGCACCAAAATTGAGCTCCAGCGGAGCGACATTTCTCACTGGCACTATCTTTAACCAATTCCTTCACAATTACTTAATGTCATGAATTATGAACTAATCTGAACCAGTACTAGTTTTACAATCGAAATGACAAACCCGAGTCGCTATAAAATGGGGCAATAGAATAAAGAAGGACAACATCTAGTCGTAAAAATCAGATGAATGAAAAAGCCGCTAGAAATAGGGCTTATTTTTTTGCCGTCTTCTCAAGTATCTCGCTCGCCCTTTTCGCCATATCTACCGACTGCTGAATTTTCATCTTCAACTGGGCATTATAATTCGGGTGATCTTTCAGGAATCCATCTACAATCTCAACCGCCTGCTGAGAGTTATGATCTCCCAAGGTCTGTCCCAACCAACGGGTAGGGAAGAATATATCACCCGTCTGCTGAATCTCCTGTAGCAGCTCCAAACTTGGAAGAATATACTTAATGGACTCCTCTCTTCTCAAAGGGTGATGCAGATTTACCAAACCACCCAATACCCAAGATTCGGTTTCTCTATTCTTCTCATCTTTCAACGATTCAAAGAAGGCATCTCT
>JABXIP010000484.1 GCA_013373005.1 Cytophagia bacterium
CCTCCATAAATATTGAAGAAGTTATACATGTTGAAGTTGAAGTAATTGAGGTTAACCGTATGGTAGAGGCTATTCATCAGGTTAGCATTGCCTCTGAAAAGTGAGTTATAACTTCTCACCATTAAGCCTTCGGCATAATTCTGAATATCAGTGAACTGTGCTGCAACGTTGTAGACCAGGTTCAATGAGTGAGAACTTCTGAACTTATATTGAGCGCTCAGTGCCGGAAGCAATAAAGTTTTATCAAAGCCCTCTGAAGCATTATTCTGGTCTGCATTGATCTTGTATCTGTGCAGGTTCAATGAGGGAGTAAGTACCAAATTGTCTAGCTTGGTTTTGTAAAGTAGACCTGCATAATAATCCTCAAAAGTGTAGTCTACCAAATTTACCAGATTGGGTTGCGTGAATGAGTTCATAGAGCCATCGCTTTGCTTTTCGAACATACTAGAGCTCAAAGTCTGGCTCGAATAAGTATTACCAATTTTCAAATTCACATGGTTCGTCTTGTTCAACACCCTGTAATAGTTGAAGGCAGCTTCTTGCTTATTGGTGGTGACCTCTTTCAATTGAGTCAGGTCATATGGACTTGCTCCCGTCATGGGTATTAAACTGGCAAATGGCTGACCTGAGTTGATCAAGTTGTAAGTCGGATCTTGAACTTGTCTTTGATAAGAACCTTCGAGTGAGAAAATGTTATTCTGGCTTTGAGCCCAAAAAGCTCTCAATTGCTGCTCAATGGAATATGGTTCCTGACTGGTTGTTCCACTGATGTCATTCGACTGATTACTAAATGTAGAGTTCTGGGTGTCGAAATTCTGGATATTCGCCATTCTTCCGAAGGCGTTGTAATCTACTTGAAGGTTTGAGTTTGGTGTATATTTCAAACCTACTTTGAACAAGCCCGATGAACTTTTTACCCTTTGCTCAGAGGTTAATACTTCCGTGTCTGCATTGGGCTGAAGAATATAAGTTCTGTTAGAAACCGACCCCATGGTATTATCTACACTGGAACCAATAGCGAAACCGGAAATATTCCACTTTCTGTTCGGAGCGAAGTTATAGTTGAGGGCTCCTAGCTCATTTTTTAAGCTTTTGGCATTGTTTCTTTCGGCCATAGGGATACCCAAAGAGCTGGAAGTAACCTGAAAGGATGAGCCGGCTCCTCTTGCAAAGCTTCCAAAACCACCGGTGAACCTGAAATAATCGTTCATGGTAAAGGCGAGTTGTCCAATATTGTTGGCGTCTGCAATCAGGTTGATATTGGTTTTGGCATTGTAGAAGAATGAGTTCAAATGACCGAGATATCTTTCTTCTGGCCCGGCCCCTGCCTGAATGTCTCCAAAAAGTATGTTCTTTTTGTCTTCCCTCAATTGAATATTCAGAGCAATTTGTTCGCTGCTATTTACGCCACTCAAAGGCCCAATGTCGTTGTAGTTCTGAAGTACTTGAACTTTGTCTACCACATTAGCAGGAAGGTTCTTGGTAGCTAATTTGGTATCACCTTCAAAGAATTCTTTTCCATCAACCAAAACCTTGTCAACCGACTTGCCTTGGATTTTAACTCCACCTTCATCATCTACTTCAAAGCCTGGTAAGGCTTCTAGTACTTCTCCAAGCTTCCGTTCATTTCCTTGGGTAAATACTTCGGTTTTGTAAGTGATGGTATCTCCTTGAATAAGCACCGGCATTTCACTGACCACCTCTACATCTCCCAAATTTTGAGCATCTAAAGAAAGCTGAATGGCAAAAGGCACGGTGTTAGATTCAGTAGCCTTGAATACTCTTTCGAAAGGGAGAAAGCCTATAAAGCTGACCTTGATATTATAGACTTTATCCTTTTCTAAAGACAGTTTGAAAGCTCCCTGTTGATTGGTAACAGCGAAAGAAGCCATCTTTTTACTTACAGTATCTATGGCTAGCACATTGGCAAATTCCAATGCGGCACCTCCGGCATCTCTCACCTCTCCGCTGAAGGTTACTTTTTGTTGAGCATTCGCTTGAATAATCAAGGCGAACAATATCAAAACAGATAGCAAATATCTCCTCATTGTTTTAAGTTTTTGACCTGGGCTAATTAATTGCCGCCTATTTTGATATGAACATTACCGCCTTTGCCGTTACTAAATTTCTCAGCCATTTCGGCAGTTTTGGCATCCATTTCTTCTCTCAATTCTGCTCTTGTTACTTTTTTGCCTTTGCTCGGTTGTTTGATTTTAACCCCTTCTTCAGGGTTCAAAACCACCTTGGTGCAGGCATAGGTTGTTCGTCCGTCAGACACTTCCAGAATTAGGCCTGGCAGGCCCCAGTAGTCGTCTGGTCCTTGAGAAACAGGGATTTGAGGAGTATACCATGCTGTAATAAAGGTGGTGTCCATTTTCACTTCAGGCTTCACATCTTCTTTCGATACATCGCCATCGGTTTCGCTATTAAATGAGATACTTCTGCTCTCCCGAATATCTGTGTAAATGGCTTTATAGGCCTGGTAGTTTCCTATGGTTTTTACTTCATCAGTTAATTCCCATTCTCTTTTATTCAGGGTGTCTTTAACTAAAAATGGTTTGCTAAAGATTTCGGTCTCCTGCATATAAAGGTTTTCGGCAGTGTTTTTATAGGTTACACCTCCGCCCATTGACATGGAAATAACCATTCCTCCGGCAGATGCGGTAGCTGGGCCTCCATCTAGGCTCTCTACTTCAGCCCAAACCGATTCTTTCAGGTTGAATTTCAATTCATATTCTTTCTGGAACTGCTTTTTCATTTGTTCCATAATTTGTGATTCCATTGCCGGAGACATTCCTTCTCCTTTAAAAGAGAATCCTTCCATAGATCTGGATGATTGATAAGTTGCTATGCCTTGGAAGTTTTGGGCAGTCACCGAAATAATGGTAGCCACCATTATACCAAGGGCTAATAGAAACTGTCTTTTGAGATTTTTCATTTTGAGTGATTTTAATGCACTACAAAACTGATTCGAATAAAGAAAACATTGAGTTAACCAGTGTTAACGTGTGTTAAGCTTCCGATCAACTGAAAACGAAGTGCGTATATTTGAATCGTGAATGCACTGAAATTCAAGCGGATAATTTACATTATAGCGGTTACTGCTTTGGTTACCATTGGTACTCAAGTGTACAGGAATGTTCAAAACTACCATGAGAATAAGCAGCAGTTTGTGAATGATGTACAGCTGGTGCTGGACCAAAGTATTGAGTCGTATTTTGCTGATTTAGCCAAGCAAGATATTATGATTTATTCCGGTGCCTTAAATGAAGATTCCATGGCACTTAGGCCTACACGAGCAGTAGCTGGGGCATGGTCAACCATAGACTCAGCGGTAGTTTCTGAGGGAGGTGTATTTAAGTTTATAACCGATTTCAATCAGCCAGATTCCGTTCGGCATTTTTTGAGAGGGCAGACCAGTTTGGATTCGGTTTTCGCTTTTGTTGATGCTCACACAATTTCTAAAATAGATGTAAGCAAGAGACTTCGCGGAGACTCGCTTGAATCTCAAATTTATAGCAATGAAATAAAACTAAGCTTTACTGATTCGGTGGACAAGCTCAAAGGCTTTGCCAAGCAACTCATTGTGTCGATGAGCAACAATGCCTTGGATTTTAAGAGGCTAGACACCTATGTGGTCGATGAGTTGAAAAGGAAGAATTTGGAGGTCGATCATTTATTGGTAGTCTATCGATACACTCCGCATAGATTCGAGAATTTGGACATTGAGAAGAATGCTGATCATACGAGAGCTTTAAGTTTTAAGTCGACTCTGCCCGATACTATTTTATCCGACCCGGGAGCAGATATGAGTCGTTTTCCCTTGGAGGTTTTTTCCAAAAGTACCTATCTCTCTAAAAGCCAGAGGCTGGGTATAAAGTTCGAAAATGCTTCTTTGAATATTCTCAAGCGTGGAGGAGTGGATATGTTTATTTCACTGCTGATAACCACTGTGGTGATTGGTTCGCTGATGTACTTGTACGGAATCATTTCGGAACAGAAGCAGTTGGCAGAAATCAAAAACGATCTAATCAGCAATATTACTCACGAGTTTAAGACTCCTATTGCTACTATTTCCACTGCCATGGAGGGAATCTCGAATTTTAACCAAATGAATGATCCTGAGAAGACCTCGAAGTATGTGGGTATTTCTCAAGACCAGCTAAAGAAGTTGAATGGCATGGTTGAAAAGCTACTGGAAACGGCAAGCTTAGATTCCAATGAGTTGGAAATAGCCATGGAAGAGGTTGAGGTGGTTTCTTTTACAAGACAGATTTTTGAGCGGTTTCACATACTCAAAGGTGAAAAGCAGCTGTCTTTTCAAACAGATTTAGTTGAAGAGTGGGTTGAGCTGGATCCCTTTCACATGGAAAATGCTATAGGCAACCTGATAGATAATGCCATTAAATATGGAGGTGACAAGGTTTTGCTTAAGCTTTCTAAGGCGAAAGATCAGGTTGTTTGGGAGGTGCAAGACAATGGAGGAAAAGTCAACAAGCTTGAGCAGCAACGTATATTCGATAAGTTTTACAGAATACCTACTGGTAATGTGCATAATGTAAAGGGGTTTGGTATTGGTTTGTATTACACCAAAACCTTGGTAGAAAAGCACAATGGTTCCATTAACCTTTCTGTTTCACCGAACTCGACAGTTTTTAGTATAGAACTCAATCATGTCAAAGCATAAGATTCTTTTGGCCGAAGACGAGTTGGCCTTGGGTACCATTGTAAAGGAAAGCCTGGAAACCCGAGGTTTCGATGTGGTGTTTTGTGCCGATGGCGAAGAGGCCAAGGCCAGGTATGAGGAAACTAAGCCGGAGCTGATGGTGCTGGATGTAATGATGCCTAAGAAGGATGGCTTCTCATTGGTGAAGGAAATTCGTAAAAAGGATGATAGGATTCCAATTATATTCCTAACAGCCAAGAGCAGAACAGAAGATGTTGTAGAAGGCTTTGGCTATGGTGCCAATGACTATCTGAAGAAGCCATTTTCCATGGAAGAACTTATCGTTCGGATTAAAGCCTTACTCGAAAGAAAAGGAGGAAAAGAGGCTTCAAACGATGTTCGAATTGGCCGCTATGTCTTCAATTTTTCAAAACAAACTCTGACCATTGATGGTGAAGAAGAACAGCTAACTCACCGTGAAGCACAGTTACTTAATGAGCTGTATCTGCACAAGAACGATTTGACTGAGAGAACATTAATTCTCAACACACTTTGGGGGAGTGATGATTTTTTCAATGCCCGAAGTATGGATGTTTTCATTACAAAACTTCGCAAGAAACTCTCTCAAGACGATGAAATTCAGATTCTCAACGTGAGAGGCTACGGCTACAAACTCGTCTGTTAGACTCTATTCAGACGTGTCATTGGGCAGGTTAAAGCAATAAAGTTCCACCTGTCAATCCCATAATAATTTATTGGTGCAATGTTTTTACATTCGCATTGTTCCAGTATGAGACAAGGCTCGAAAAAATTCATTGCACTAACATTACTCCTTTGCTTTATAGCTCCGGTAGGTTTAACCTATATGGTGCTTAGGTTAAAGCAGTGGCAGGTGAGGGAAGAAATTGAGCAGCAAATCTTAATGGGCATGGATAAAGGAGAATTGGTTGAACTTACCTTTTCTCTTGAAGACTCTAAAAAGCTAGACTGGGAACACGAGAGAGAGTTCGAATTTGAAGGGCAGAGCTACGATATTGTTGAATCTGAAGTAAAGGGCGACTCTATCACTTATTTCGTTTGGTGGGATAAAGTTGAAACCAAGATAAAGCACCAGTTGGCCGAGTTAGTTAGCATGGCCATGAATGATGACGAACAAAATCAAGAGAACCAGGAGAAGATAGATCACCTTTTCAAAACCCTCTATTATTCTTCCGACTTCACAGGTGAAGCAGAATCATTTATTTCGAAGTCAATTAAGCTTAACTTCTTAAGTAAGAGATATCTTTCCTTAGCGTGGGCACCGCCCGTACCACCGCCATTGTTCATTTAAACATATTTCCATTACGTGTCTACTTTTCTTAAAAGGAGGCCCCCGCACGTATTTTTTAATGTTTAAATGATAATCAACAAATGAAGAAATTAATATTTCTGTGCTTGTTTGGCATGAGCTTTTTCATGGCCAAGGCACAGGTAATTACAGTACTTGACAGTGAAACCGATGCCCCATTGGAGTTGGTCATGATTGTAAGCGATTCAGATAACGCTGTACTTACCACAAACTCCAGAGGTCAGGCAGATGTGTCTGTTTTTGAGGGTGCTGAAAATATTCAGATTAGAATGGTTGGCTATACCACCATAACCATGAGTTTTCATGAATTGGAGAATCAAGGTTTTCAAGTAGCTCTTGTTCCCAATATGCTGGAACTCGATCAATTTGTGTTTTCGGCTACTCGTTGGAATCAGTCTTCTGCAGAAGTGCCTCAAAAGGTAATTTCAATTACCCCCAGGGAGGTGGCCTTTATGAATCCGCAAACCACAGCCGACTTGCTGAGCATTTCGGGTCAGGTTTATGTTCAGAAAAGCCAGCAAGGTGGTGGTAGCCCAATGATTCGTGGCTTTGCTACCAACAGGTTACTTTATACAGTAGATGGTGTTCGCATGAATACCGCCATTTTCCGTGGAGGAAACATCCAGAATGTAATCTCCTTAGATGCATTTGCTATTGAAAGCTCTGAAGTTTCCTTCGGACCGGGTTCGGTTATTTATGGTAGTGATGCGATTGGTGGAGTAATGAGCTTTCAAACATTAACCCCGCAATTGTCTACAGATGATGGTGTTGAAGTTCATGGTAAAGCGAATACCCGTTATGCTACTGCGAACAAGGAGAAAACGGTTCATGCTGATTTCAATATTGGTCTGAAAAAATGGGCATTTGTAACCAGTTTCAGCGGTAACATCTTTGACGATTTGAAGCAAGGAAGCAATGGGCCAGATGACTACCTGAAACCAATGATAGTGGAAAGAGGCGTTGATGCAGATGTGGTTTTAGATAATGAAGATCCTCGCATTCAAAATCCTAGCGGTTATACGCAATTCAACATCACTCAAAAGGTGAGATACAAGCCGAACGAGGCTTGGGATTTTCAATATGGTTTCCACTATTCGCAAACCTCTAGCTATGGTAGATACGACAGGCATAACCGTATGAGAAATGGTCAGCCTAGATATGGCGAGTGGAGTTACGGTCCTCAAATTTGGATGATGAACAATCTGAATGTTTTTCATACCTCGGAAGGAGGGGCGTTTGACGAAATGACTATCCGTCTGGCTCAGCAGCATTTTGAAGAAAGCCGAAGAGATAGAAA
>JABXIP010000480.1 GCA_013373005.1 Cytophagia bacterium
ACTTACGATAAAGAACCCATTTTCGCACGAGACCTAAAGGCTGAAAATGCCATGGCCATCCTACTCAAAGATGCCATCAAGCCTAACCTCGTCCAAACATTGGAAGGCAACCCTGCCATTATTCACGGTGGACCTTTTGCCAATATCGCCCAAGGCACTAATACTGTTATTGCTACCAAAATGGGGCTTTCACTAGCCGATTATGTGGTAACCGAAGCAGGGTTTGGTGCGGATTTGGGAGCCGAGAAATTCCTAAACATCAAATGTGTTTCATCTGGCCTTAAGCCTAAAGCCGTTGTGCTTGTCGCTACGATTAGGGCTTTAAGACATCACGGAGGTGCCAAGGCAGACGAGTACAATACTGCTTCGGTGGAAAGAGTGGAAAAAGGCTTTGCCAACCTTTCTAAGCATATCGAGAATATTCAGAAGTTTGGTATCACTCCCGTGGTAGCCATAAACGCCTTTCCTTCAGATAATCCGGATGAAGTAGCCTTGGTACAAGAGAAATGCCAAGCCTATGGCGTTCAGGCTGTGGTGGCCAAAGGATGGGAAGAAGGTGGTGCCGGAATGACTGACCTGGCCGAAGCCGTAGTAGAAGTGGTGAGTTCTCACAACAATCATTTCAAGCCTTTATACGACTGGAATACCTCTATTCGAAGTAAAATAGAAACCATTGCAAAAGAAATCTATGGTGCAGATGTGGTCGATTTTTCGAAAAAGGCTAAACTTCAAATGATGCGCATGGAGAAACTTGGCTTCGATAAATTCCCGATCTGTATGGCCAAAACACAAAAGTCGCTGAGCGATAATGAGTTTATTTATGGCAGACCAGAAGGCTTCGATATTAGTGTAAGAGAATTTGAATTTGCTGCGGGTGCCGGCTTTATTATTCCAATTCTTGGTCAGATGATGCGTATGCCGGGCTTACCAGCCATTCCTGCCTCAGAAAGTATGTTTATAGATGATGATGGTGTGATTTCAGGGCTTTCTTAAGCCCTGATTGAATATCCATTTTAACCTATAGCGAACATCTATAGGTTTATTTACCTATAATTATTAAATATAGCTTTTTATACCTATATTTGAATCATGAAGAAGGTAGTTATCTCTGGAGATGTTGTTGCTTCATCGAGCATTTCTATAACTGAAAAGCCCATTCTGGAAAACAGAATTAATGAACTCTTAGATCTTCTGAAGTCTGAATACGGTGTCTTTAGCAGAGTCATTAAAGGCGACTATCTTGAACTGGTGCTTCAGAACCCGGGAGACTCACTAAGAATTGCGCTAGTACTGAAATGTTTCATCAAGTCGTTACCAATTCATGAAGCCAGGTCCAGCAAAGACAAAAACAAATTCAAGGCCTTCAAGAGCTATGGGGTTAGGTTGGCCATTGGTTATGGAGAATTAAGCCGATTCGACCCAAAGAAAGGCATTATTGATGGAGACGCCATCTATTATTCTGGCCGATGGATTACGGAAAACTCTACCCATAACAAGCAACGAATTATAGTAAAGAACACCCTTCATTTCATATCAGGTGGGGAAGAGCTGAACAAACGCTTTGAGCCACTGATGATGCTTCTCGATTTAACAATCAACAAAGCGACTAGCAGACAATGTGAAATTGCATATCTCAAGCTTTTGGGTAAATCAGAAGAAGATATTGCTTCAAGTCTTCAAATCACTCAGCCTGTGGTTAATCAGCATTCAACAGCTTTAGGTTGGAATGCTATAGAATGTGCGGTAGATTACTTCAGCAACACACTAACTGAATAAGATGGCCTTCACTGAAATATTCTTTCTTCAACTCATAGCTCATGTCCTAGCAGACTTCTATTTTCAGACTGATAAAACAGCTAAGGAGAAATTTGAAAAAGGCTATAAAAGCAAGTTCCTTTATTGGCACATCCTCATCGTATTCGTCCTTTCATTGGGATTCTCATTTCAGGCAGAATTCGTTTATATATCCGCAATCATTGCCGTAACACATTACTTGATTGACCTTCTAAAGCCCAAAATCAGTAAAATAAAAGGCATTGGTGCTTATGCTTTTTTCATCGATCAGGCACTTCACATTCTTGTGATTCACATGACCGTACAGTGGTTTTCAACCAATCAGATAATCAACCCGCTTTTCAGAATAGATCTTAACCTCATACATCTCTTTCTTATCTACCTGATAGCACTAAAACCCACCAATATTTTAATACGAGAAGTATTTAGGGCGTATGAGATTAAAACACCCAATTCTGATGATTTACCAAATGCAGGCAAGCTCATTGGCAACCTGGAAAGAATTCTGATTATTACTTTGGGATTGGCAGGACTTTTGGAAGCGGTTGGCTTTCTCATAGCCGCTAAATCTATTTTAAGATATAAAGACACTGATAATTTAAAGACTGAATACGTTTTAGTAGGAACACTACTTAGTTTTGGGATTGCGACCATTTTAAGTCTTTGGCATCTTTACATATGAAGCTCAGAATTAACGGAAATAGCATCAGACTAAGGCTTACACCTGATGAAGTAGAGAACCTCAGCAAAGGAATGAAGGTTGGCTCAAGTCTTGATTTGATCAATGAATCATTAAATTATGAATTGATTCCCGGAGACATTTGGAATGCCGAAATACTTGGCGCCAATATCTCCATTTTTATACCCCGAACGGAAGTTTTAGGCTGGGCCGAAAACAGTCAGGTAGGCTTTGAACATAAATTTGAAAATGGGCTGCTATTGCTAATTGAAAAGGACTTTCAATGCCTGCATCCCAGGAAGCACGAACAAGAAGATCACCTCTACCCTAACCCCAACACACATTGATTAAGAGAAAAGACATCAAAAGAATCGGTCAATTCGAGAATAAGTTACTCGAAGACGCGCTCGCGATAGAAGAACCACTGGAAATTTCTATCAAGAAAGAAAGTGAAATAGATTCAACCAAGGTCTCTGTAACCATGCGTACCCCGGGTCAAGATGCTTTTCTTGCACTGGGCTTTCTCTTTACAGAGGGAATTCTAGATAAGTTTTCAGATGTGGTAAGCGTAGGTGAGTTTGTTGAAAACGAGGTATTTATAACCATTAAAGACAGAGCTAAGGTCAACCTGAGCCAGATAGATCGAAACTTCTATACCACTTCTAGCTGCGGTGTTTGTGGCAAATCTTCTATTGAATCAATTCAAACCATCAGCTCTTTTGATATTGATAGCTATGGTTTGAGAATAAAAAAAGAAGTACTCTTTAAACTCCCGGAAGCACTTCTCGACCATCAATTAGCGTTTAATGAAACTGGCGGTATACATGCTGCTGCACTTTTCACGAATGCGGGAGAATTGATTTCCTATCACGAAGATGTAGGTCGGCACAATGCCCTAGATAAAGTGATTGGCGAGGCCTTTTCTAAAGGAGAACTTCCTATGTATGATAAAGTGCTACTGCTCAGTGGAAGAGCCAGCTTTGAACTTATTCAAAAGGCAGGTATGGCGGGCATTCCTGTGGTTGCCAGTATTGGAGCACCTTCTAGTTTGGCAGTAGAACTGGCAGAAGAACAAGCGATGACACTGGTCGGTTTTTTGAAAAGCGATAGATTTAATCTTTACAGCAGATATGAGCGAATCCAATAAGAAAATAAAGGTTCAACCTCCTGAAGAGTTTACAGGACTCAAGTTCACAGGGCCAAAAAACACTTCGGTTGGAAAAGCTGCTATTGCCTCAGCCATGGGGCAAATGACCAAATACATGAAGCCCGGCAATGCCATTAAGTTGAGCCTCAAAATGAACCAAAAAGGCGGATTTGATTGCCCCGGTTGCGCCTGGCCCGATCCTGATGATGATCGCTCAAGTCTGGGAGAATATTGCGAAAACGGGATCAAAGCCATTGCTGAAGAAGCTCAAAAGAAAGCCTTGACCAGCGAGTTCTTTGCCAAATACTCTGTTCAGGAGATCTCCGAACTCTCCGACTTTGAAATGGGCAAAACCGGCCGATTGACAGAACCTATGTTTCTGGAAGAAGGAGCCACAAACTACAAACCCATCAGCTGGACTGAAGCATTTCAGCTGATAGCCAAAGAACTAAATAAGCTCCCTTCACCAGATGAAGCTTTGTTTTACACCTCAGGAAGAACCTCGAATGAAGCAGCCTATCTCTATCAGCTATTCGTAAGGGCTTACGGCACCAACAACCTACCCGATTGTTCCAATATGTGCCATGAGTCTAGCGGAGTGGCGCTTTCTGAGACTGTTGGTATAGGAAAAGGATCGGTAACACTTCAAGATATTCATCAGGCCGAAGTACTAATTATTATGGGTCAAAACCCCGGCACCAATCACCCAAGAATGCTCTCTGCCGTAGAAAAGTGTAAGGTGAATGGTGGTAAGGTAATTACCGTGAATCCATTGCCAGAAGCAGGATTAATGCGATATACCGATCCTCAAAGCCCCAAGAGAATGCTAACCAATGGCATTCAAATTACCGATCTTTTTCTACCCATTAAGATCAATGGCGATGTGGCCTTTCTAAAGGCGCTGATGTACGAATTACATCAGATGGACATAGCCCAAGGCGGTGACTTGATTGATTATGATTTCATTGAGCAGCACACCAACGGCTACGAAGAGTTCATCTGGTCAATCAAACAGATTGACTATATGGCTTGCCTAAGACAATGCGGGCTGGAAGCCAAACAGATTCGTGATGCAGCCAAAATGATTGCGCGTAAGCAAAAAATCATTGTTTGCTGGGCCATGGGACTTACTCAGCATGAAAATGGTGTAGACAACATCAAGGAGGTGGTGAATCTGCTGCTGATGAAAGGAGCTATCGGTAAACCCGGAGCCGGTACTTGTCCTGTTAGAGGGCATAGCAATGTTCAGGGCGACAGAACCATGGGCATTTGGGAAGCTCCTAAAAAAGACTTCCTCGATAAACTAAAAGAGGTTCATGGTATTAAGCCACCACGAAAGCATGGCTTGGCTGTAGTACCTGCGATCAAAGCCATGCATGAAGGCAAAGCCAAGGTTTTCTTTGCCATGGGAGGCAATTTCCTTTCTGCCACCCCTGACACGGAATACACCGCTGAAGCCCTACAAAACTGCGATTTAACGGTTCACGTTAGCACCAAGTTGAATCGCTCCCATGTTGTGCATGGAAAGCAAGCCTTAATTCTACCATGCCTAGGTAGAACCGATAAAGATCTTCAAGACGGAAAGGAGCAATTTGTAAGCTGCGAAAACTCCATGGGTGTAGTTCAGAGTTCTCAGGGTGTTATCAATCCACCCTCAAAACATTTGTTGAGCGAAGTACGCATCGTTGCTGAACTTGCCAAAGCCACCTTAGGCAATTCAACTATTGACTGGGAAAGCTATGCTTCCAACTACGATCATATCAGAGAAGCCATTGAGCAGGTAATTCCGGGCTTCGATCAGTACAATGAAAGGGTAAGAAAGCCGGGAGGATTCTATCTACCTAATGGCGCAAGAGATGGCAAATTCAATACCGCATCGGGCAAGGCTGAGTTCACGGTAGTTAAGCTACCTAAGCATGAGTTGGCACAAGACGAATTCGTAATGATGACCATCAGAAGTCATGACCAGTTCAACACTACTATCTATGGACTCAACGATCGCTATAGAGGGGTTTATAATGAGCGCAGAGTTGTTCTGATGAATGAGAGCGATATGGCAGCAAAAGGCTTTAAGGAAGGAGATGTGGTGAACCTTAGCAGCTATTACAAAGGTGTGGAAAGAAGCGCTAACAGGTTTATCGTACTGCCTTACCCGATTCCAAGAACCAATGTAGCCACTTACTTTCCTGAGGCTAACTCACTGGTGCCAATAGATTCATTCGCTAAGAAGAGCATGACACCTGCCTCCAAAATGGTGAGAATAAAGATTCACAAGGCAGGATGAACCTTCATGGGCTGATACTTTGCGGTGGTAGAAGTTCCAGAATGAAGCAAGACAAGAGCTCTGTTCTGTTTCAAGGTAAACCGCTTCTCTCCTATGCCACCAACCTTTTTGACACATTAGGGCTTGATTTCCATTTGTCAATCAACTCCAGTCAAACTCAATTGAAGGAACATTACTCATGCATTGAAGATGCATTTGAAGCCAAAGGGCCTTTAGGTGGAATACTTTCTGCTATGAAGACACTCGGCAAAAATCTGCTTGTCATTCCGGTTGATATGCCTCACCTGAATCAATCACTCTTGAATCATCTTATTGATGCACAAGATACGCACAAAATGGTGCGTTGCTTTCAACTCAATGAGAGATTGGAGCCTTTTCCCTCAATCTGGAGAGCAAGTTCAGCTGAGAAGCTAGAGTTGTTCATTCGTGATGGTGAGCTTTCTCTTCAGAATTGTATTACCCAACTCCCACATCAATTGATAGACTGTGATGATTCTACTTCATTTAGAAATATGAATTCACCGAGAGATTTAGAGTAATAAATCACATTTCTATTTAGCGTCATTCCCAACTTGATTGGGAATCCCCAAGCTAATTGGGTGCAATAAAGAGATTCCTGACCGAGTCAGGAATGACAGTTCTTATAAGTTGCTCGTTCCTCAACTTCAACAAAAAAGCCACTTCCTAATAAAAGAAAGCGGCTTTCAAACATATTACAAGTTAATATTAGATATCTACTTTAGCGTATTTGGCATTCTTCTCAATGAAGTCTCTTCTTGGAGCCACTTCATCGCCCATTAGCATAGAGAATAAGTGATCTGCTTCGGCAGCAGATTCAATGGTTACTTTCTTCAAGCTTCTAGATTCCGGATTCATTGTCGTTTCCCAAAGCTGCTCAGGGTTCATCTCTCCAAGACCTTTGTAGCGCTGAATACTCACTGAATCTTCTTTACCATCCTTAGCCATTTCCATAGTTAGCTGAGCCCTTTGTTGTTCATCCCAACAATACCTAGCATCCTTACCTCTCTTTAACAAATAAAGCGGTGGCAAAGCGATGTATAAGTAACCCGCATCGATCAATGGCTTCATGTATCTGAAGAAGAAGGTCAGAATCAGGGTTCTGATGTGGCTACCATCAATATCCGCATCCGTCATGATGATGACCTTATGATAACGCAGCTTCTCCATGTTCAGCGCCTTATCGTCTTCTTCCGTTCCGAAAGAAACACCGAGGGCAGTGATCATATTCTTGATCTCGTCATTATCGTAGATCTTATGCTCCTGAGCCTTCTCTACGTTAAGGATTTTACCTCTAAGTGGAAGAATTGCCTGGAAGTGTCTGTCTCTACCCTGCTTAGCTGAACCACCCGCAGAGTCACCCTCCACCAGGTACAGTTCACTAATTGAAGCATCTTTAGAAGCACAGTCGGCCAGTTTACCCGGAAGACCAGAACCGCTCATGACGTTCTTTCTTTGCACCATTTCACGCGCCTTTCGAGCAGCATGACGTGCCTGAGCAGCCAATATTACCTTCGCAACAATTTGCTTGGCACTTCTCGGATGCTCTTCCAAATAAGTATTCAGAACATCTCCAACAGCAGTCTCAACCGCTCCGGCTACATCTGAGTTACCCAATTTAGTTTTAGTCTGTCCTTCGAATTGAGGCTCCTGAACCTTTACCGAAATAACAGCCGTTAATCCTTCACGGAAGTCATCACCGTTGATTTCAATTTTTACTTTATCCAGCAAGCCTGAACGATCTGCATAGGTTTTCAAAGTTCTGGTCAAAGCCCTTCTAAAACCGGCAACGTGAGTACCACCTTCAATGGTGTTAATGTTGTTTACATAACTCACCACATGCTCTGCATATGAGGTGTTGTAGCTCATGGCCACCTGCACCGGCACATCGTTCTTTTCTCCTTCAATGTAGATAGGTTCTTCAATCAAGGTTTCTCTTGAACTGTCCAGATACTGCACAAATTCTAAAAGTCCACCTTCAGAGAAGAATGTCTCACCCTTGAATGATCCGTCTTCGTTGGTCTCTCTCTTATCAGTAAGATCGATTTTGATACCTGCATTCAGATAAGCTAATTCTCTTAAACGGGTAGCAACGGTCTCATACTTGTACTCCGTGATCATGAAGATTTCAGGATCAGGATAGAAATGAACAATAGTTCCGTGCTTATCCGTCTTACCAACTTCCTTCACATCATATTGAGGAATACCTCTTGAATATTCCTGCTGAAAAATAATTCCTTTTCTACTGTGTACTGTAGCAACCAGTTTGTGAGAAAGCGCATTCACACAAGAAACCCCTACACCGTGCAAACCACCGGATACTTTGTAAGTATCCTTATCGAATTTACCACCGGCATGGAGCACAGTCATTACCACCTCAAGGGCAGACTTTTTCTCCTTAGGGTGCATGTCAGTTGGAATACCACGGCCGTTATCTTCCACCAAGATGGAATTGTCTTCTTCAATGGTCACTTTAATGTGATCGCAATGGCCTGCAAGCGCTTCATCGATTGAGTTATCAACTACCTCCCAGATCATATGGTGAAGACCTTTGATACCTACATCACCAATGTACATGGCAGGACGCTTTCTTACTGCCTCTAAACCTTCTAGTACTGTAATATTACCTGCTGAGTAGTCGCTATTTGACTTTGGTTTTTCCTCGCTCATATATCTCTCTAACAATATTCAAAGGGCGCAAAAATCAATACAGATATGTTGAAAAAAGATGGGTGTGTTGCGCCCAAAAACAAAGCACGAATATAAGCAAAAAAATGCTAGTAAACGCCTATTGAAAGCATAACTAATGTACAGGCTTCAAGACACTCAATCCCTTCTTTTTCTGCCAACTTTTTAAGTTCCTGATTCTCAGTACCGGGATTGAAAATGATGCGCTTAGGATGAAGCGAAATCAGGTAATCGTACCACTCTTTTTGGCGTTGTGGATTGATATAGAGCGTAAGGGTATCTACCTCCTCTATCTTAGGTTGATCATAGATATTTAATATTTCTCTGCCCAACACCTCTCCTTCTTGTATACCCATAGGGATGAAATCGAAATCACGCTCATCTAGCATTTGCGCAGCCTGCTGAGCGTATTTATAAGGTTTTGGCGTACTGCCCACTATCACTGTCTTTCCCATTAACCAATATTAACACCGGTGAAACTAAGTAACATAATTAATTGCATAGCAATAATTACCTTTGCAATCGTTATTGCATGAAACAGTTAGGTACTCAATGAAAGTTCAAATTGCCTTTATTCTCCTATTGATCTGTTCTTGGCTAAGTGCCAACGAGATTGAGGGGCTCAAATTCACAGAAGTAACCAGCCAAAAGGAATGGGACAAAGTTTTGAAAGAAGCGGCCGAAAACAATCAACTTTTGTTTATCGATGCTTACACTGATTGGTGCGGATACTGTCATAAGCTAGACAAGGAAGTGTATACCGATGCTTCTGTGATTGGCTTCTTTGAGGAGCAGTTCGTAAACGTCAAGTTCGATGCAGAATCTAAATTCGGCTACCAATTAGCAGATTTCTACGGCATTGACAGCTACCCAACCATGCTATTCCTAACCGCTGAGGGCAATGTTTTTGACAGAATTGAGGGCTTTGTTCCTGCCCCAACCTTATTGGCTTATGGTAATCAAACCACAGAAGATTGGGCTGTATTGCCTGTTATGGAGGAAGCTTACGATACGCAGACACTAGAAAGAGAATCTTACCTGGAGCTCATTGGCATTCTTGAAAGAACTAATAGAGAAAAGGCCGAAATGGTAGCCACCGCTTACGCGGCAACCTTTACTGAGGAAGATTATCTAGACCTTGAAAACATCTGGTTCCTTACCCGTTTTGAAAATGGATTGGATACCGAACACTTCAAATACATTACTTCTCATAAAAAGGAGATGGTTGATGCTCACGGACAAAGTGAATACAATGATTACCTAAGTGGTGTCTATAACGACAATCTAACGTTGGCCATTAAATATGGTGATAAAGGCCTGATGACCAGACTCTCCAAGGAGGTTATCCCTCTTTTTGTACCTGAAGATGAATTACCTGCTGCTCAATATGTTACCGAGTCAGTATACTATCTACAAAGGGAGGAACTGGAGCGATATAAGCTTACTGTAAATGGCTACATGAATAATCATTTGGCCAGAGAGGAGAAGCCAGATTTCATCATTTCCACCACGGTAGATCTGATTGAAAATTATACCAACGAAGAACTGATTACCTTCTCTAAAACCCTATTGCAGGAAGCCATTGCTGTCGATGAGAAAAGGTTCGAGCCTCATGCATTATTTGGTTATGTAAATGGTCTTCAAGGTGATTTCAAACAAGCCAACGCCTCATTAGACGAGGCCAAGAAACTTGCCAAAACAGACGAGCAAAAAGCCTTTGTAGATAATCTGAAGCAGGCTGTAAGAATGATGCAATAAGAGGTTAAAAGTTCAAATCTCAAGCTCCAAATCCCAGGACACTTAGTCTCTAAAGGGCTGCAAAAGAATTAGAGTTCTCTTTATCAAAAATTTCGAAGGGTGAACTTCAACCTTTAGGGTTGGGGTAAAAATTATATTCAATGACTAATGTCTATTGACTAATGACTATCCATCAATGACCATTGACTAATTTCTATTGACCAACTCTCCCATACTCCCTAATCAGCATATCAGCACATTTCTCTCCGTCCATGGCAGCAGATAGAATACCTCCGGCATAACCAGCTCCTTCACCACAAGGATAAAGTCCTTTGATTTGAACATGCTCACAGCTTTCCTTATCTCTTGGAATTCTAACCGGTGATGAAGTTCTGCTCTCCACTCCCACAATCTGCGCCTCATTGGTATAGTAGCCCTTCATTTTCTTGCCAAAGGCCTTGAAAGCGGTTCTCAGCCTCTCGTGAACGTGAGCTGGCAGTACATCATTCATAGAAACACTTACCAAACCCGGCTGATAAGAAGTATCGTTGAGTTGTGAGGAGACCTTTTTGTTCACAAAGTCAATCATGCGCTGGGCTGGAGCAGCCTGAGTTTGGCCGGCAACGGCAAAAGCTTTCTGTTCAATCTCTTGCTGAAATGCCAAAGCAGCCAATGGGCCATGTTTTTCATAAGCCTCAATGTCTTCCAATTCAATGGCCGTTACTATGCCCGAATTGGCAAACTTGGAGTCTCGCCTGGATGGACTCATGCCATTCACTACAATCTCGCCCGGAGCAGTGGCGGCAGGAACAATGAAACCTCCAGGACACATACAGAAGCTAAATACGCCTCGTTTTTTCTGTTCGAAATAGGTTTGATGGACCAATGCATATGAGCTGGCCGGTAACCAAGGTCCTCTATCTACCTCACAACTATACTGAATCTGATCGATCAATTGCTGAGGATGCTCAATTCTTACTCCTAAGGCAAATGGTTTGGCTTCAACATATACACCCTTTTGATGGAGTAATTGAAAAATATCTCTGGCTGAATGACCTGTGGCCAAAATCACCCCGAGTCCTTCTATTTTTGTACCATCCTGAATCACCACACCTTTCATTCTGTCTTCCTGAAGAATAAAATCAGCCACCTTAGTATCGAAAAGGATTTCTCCTCCCGCTCCTAAAATTGACTCTCGAATCTCCTGAACTACTTTAGGAAGCTTGTTGGTACCAATGTGTGGATGTGCATCAACCAGAATGTCTTCTGTGGCTCCATGAGCCACCAGAATTTCCAAAGACTTCTGAATATCTCCCCTCTTTTTAGATCGGGTGTAAAGCTTTCCATCAGAATAGGTTCCTGCTCCACCTTCACCAAAGCAGTAGTTAGATTCAGGATTGACTAAATGCTCTTTGTTAATAGCAGCTAAGTCTCTCCTACGTTTCTGTACATCGCTACCACGCTCAATAACTATGGGTTTATAGCCCAGCTCAAGGCACCTGAGGGCGGCAAACATACCTGCCGGACCAAAGCCAACGATGACTACGGCTTCTGCATTAGCTACATTGGGGTAATCTCTTCTATAACTGATTAATGGTGGTAAATCTTCCTTAATAGAAATGAGCGCTTCAACATTCACCTTTACGTTTCTGCCGCGCGCATCGATTGACCTTTTTACAGGTCTAACCTGAACTTCAGATTCTCTAATGCCTGATTTTCTTAGAATAGCTTCTTCAAAGGCCTCAGGATTGTAGGCCTCTTCCGGCCTAAGGGTAACTTGGATGGTTTTCTGCATGGTAGAGGAGTTATCTCTAAATTTCGCTGCGTAAAACTACTACTTCTGTAGCACTGCTTTAGCAAAGTCGGTCACTAAATATGCGAGCCCCTTGCCTACCGTAATTCTTTGCAACTCAGTATTGGGTGCTCCTTCTGCTAAGTGTAGATAAGAAGGGTTTATACTTGTCGCGCATTTTCTTATAAACAATCTCGCTTGCTCCATAGAAAACCCAGTTGGTGAAATAGCAGAGCTCGGCATCATTCTGATAGAATCGAGGTCTAACTCAATGCCACATTCAATCTGATCATCTACCACAAATGAAATGGCATCTGCCAGCATACTCTCCAGGTAAGTAATGTTCTCCATGAATGAATACTTCACCTGCTCATCAGCATCCATAGATTTGAGCATATTCTCATTGTTGTACGACTGATGCAGACCAAAAACGAAGTAGCGGTTTAGGCTCTTCTTTTGTCTTGCATACGAAAAGGCATTACCACTATGACGTCCTTCTAATGCACGAAAGTCGCAATGAGCATCGAGGTTGATGGCGTTCACCTTTTTCTTACCAGCTGTTGATGCCACCCCCTTAATGATTGGATAAGCATTATTTTGTCCTCCACCTATGACGATGGG
>JABXIP010000333.1 GCA_013373005.1 Cytophagia bacterium
TCTCTCACATGTTTAGAAAGAGCGAGGTTCGATTGACGGGTAGCGAGAGAGCGCATATAAACCCTCGGATTGTTGATTGAATTCATTCGAATTCTGTCACCCAAAAGTGCTCCCCCTGTCTTTCTTTTCGATGGATCTACAGAGATGATCCCAATTTTTTTATCCTCAAAGTCAATAAGGAATCTTCTTACCAATTCATCGACCAAAGATGATTTACCGGCTCCACCCGTTCCGGTAATTCCTAAAACCGGGGTAGACACCTTATCCGCTAATTGATGAACCTTATCGAGTTCTGCTTCAGACTCTTCAGGAAAGTTTTCCGCTGCGGAAATCAACCTGGCAATAGACTTAATGTCTTTTTCCTTCAGGTGATTGACTTCTCCATTGAGGCTCTGACCGGTAGGGAAATCACATTTCTCCACCATGTCGTTAATCATTCCTTGTAGACCCATGGAACGACCATCATCAGGAGAATAGATTCTGGTGATTCCGTAATCCATCAGCTCCTTGATTTCTTCCGGAAGGATTACTCCACCTCCTCCACCGAAGATTTTCACATGCCCTGCCCCTTTTTCCTTGAGCAAGTCATGCATATACTTGAAGTACTCATTGTGCCCACCTTGATAGGAAGTCACGGCAATGGCTTGCGCATCTTCCTGAATGGCAGTATTCACTACTTCTTCCACACTTCTGTCGTGACCGAGGTGAATGACTTCGCAGCCGGTAGCCTGAATGATTCTGCGCATAATATTGATGGCCGCATCGTGACCATCAAAAAGTGAAGCGGCAGTAACAATTCTGACTTTATTCTTCGGCTTATAAGGAGCTACTTCTTGCATAGGTATTTCTAATCTGAGGTGCAAATTTAGCTATAAAACAACTTTTTCCTAACAGTTGTTAGGTATCTCATGGAGAAATACTCGGAATCCTTTCACAGGACATGTTGAAATGGTGTAAACCATTCAGGGAATCCGAAAAACCCTTTTAGCCCACGGATTAAACCGTGGACTAAAATGCAATACATTTACATTCAAAACCATTTTAATGGTTTCCTCATGATTACTTCAACTGCTCAAGAGCCCGTTGGTTATCCAGGAAGTGGATGGATTCGATAATATTCTGCTTTTCGAATTCAGTAAGGCGCCAACTGAGGGAAGCTCTGTCATTCTCTCCATAGGAGTATTCAAACTCAACTCTATTAAGGTGGTCTTTGAAAATTTCCTTGGTGAGTTCATACCATTGGTCATTCTTAATGGTCTGAACCTTATCCCAGCTTTTGTAAACCGACTGAATGGGCGAGAAAAATCGCTCGAGCATATTCTGAGGTTCGGGCGCAGAAAGTTCCTCTTCCTTGGCCGAATCACGAATGGTAATAAACGTCACCTTACTGGTATTCTCCTTGATCCAGTCTTGAAAAACATTGAGAAAAATCAGAGCATCCACTATACCGTAATTATCAGAAATACCGGCATCGGCAATTTGAATAGGTGGCTCTGTAGGCAGGGTAATCGTAGGTACCACATAGGGGAAAGTAGCACTCATTCTCAGCGCTGTTAAAAACCTCAGGCTATCAGGCTGATGATTCTTTAATAATGACCTGAAATCAACTCCTTGAATCACGGTATTGTCTTCAATTCCATAATTCAAGAAACTCACCGGGTGAGGTGAAATGTATAGCTTTCTACCATCATTGGTGATTAGTGGGCTGACCATCAGTGCAGGAATATCACCATTAAACTCCGGCTCACGGTATGCGGACAATGGCCTGTCTAAGGCGCCATTCAGGTTTTTAGTTAGGTTTTGCTCGAAGGTATAGCCTCTTTCAACCTTGTAAGTTTGTCCTGCATAATCAAAGCTCTTCACCTTGATCAGGATATCATTAATCAAGAGTTTGAAAATAAGCGGGTTCAGTATCTCATTCCCAATTTCCGTTCGGTGAATTCTACTTCTGGGATTGCTCGATTTCCAATACAACTCTCTGTAAAAGGCTGCACCAATCAAACCACCCGATGCTCCTGTAATGAGGAATGTGTTGTCCATCAGCTTTCCATTCTGCACAGAATCTATATGCTGCAACACATTGGTAGTCCAAAGTGCGGAGCGTTGGCCACCTCCACTTACGGCCACCAGGTTCATTACCGGCTTCTCTTCACCTGTCTTCTGTTTCCAATTTTCCAGCATCTGAAGCCAGTATTTTTTGGAAACATCCACATTGGCTTGTTGAGATATCTCATGAATTGAGTTGAGATTATAAGGTGTTTTCTCCACTCCATAATCCAACCCGTATGCAGGGTATTCATAGCCAATATTCAAGGCAGAAGAAATAACATTCGCAAAAAGCAGTAGGCATATAGCTGCTGAAACTACCCAGGACCTCAACCAAAAACTGAGAGCACCCGTGGCTAAAATAATCACCGTAAGGAGAATAATACTTGAGGCTGCTGCCGGAATCTGAAACAGTGGTGATTGCTGAAAAATGCCCAGCACAAAAATGGTTACTAGCAGAAATGACTCAGCAATAATGGCATTGCGCTGGTTCTGCCGAAAGATTCCAAGAATAGCCACTCTGTCATAGTACTTCTCATAGCGTTTGGTGGAGTAAACCTTCAACCCTAAAGAAACATAATAAGCACAAGGGACAGTAGACCTTCTGAGCCTCTGGAGTCTCTTGAAAGCATTGCGTTTCTGATTTACCCCAGCTTTTATCTGCTTTCTGGCCTTCTTTCGAAGCACCACACGAATATCTCTATTGGTGAGTGTAAAGTAGGTAAACAACAAGGCCTGCATGGCGATGAATCCCGCCAATAAACCAAGAATAGAAAGGAGAATATGATTGGTGCTATAAAGGCCATAATCACGCTCAAACTCCACGATTTTCACGATATAGAAACCCAGAAACCCCAGCGGGATAAGACTGTTATTAAGGCAAAAATGAGTAAAGGGCCTCGGTAAGGTGCCTAAAAACGGGAATCTAAATCCATCGAGAATGTAGGAAGTAATGTTAAAGGCCATAGCAAAACCACCTAAGGTGATCCCTACTACAAAGAAGCCCCAAAAGCCTACTGAGTTAAGGTAAATTGGATCGAGAAATAGATAAGGAATACCTAATGCCTTGCCGAAGCCTCCCGAAACGGTAGAGAATAAAAACACCCAATACAGTAAAAGGAATTGGTTGTGCTTAACATGCACCAACAAAAGTTTAATGGGGAAAGAATTAAGAAAGGCGTTTAGGACTTTCAATCTTTGACTTTTTTAGATCCTCTGTACATTTCGTACTTCAGTAATCTACATTCAATTCTCGCATTGTAAAAGGGAATTCTGGCAGAGGTTCTTAAACCAATACTTTTGGCCAGATTCATATTACCCGTAAAAATAAAGCCTGTATAACCCTGGCATTTATTTTTGAAGAAATCTCCAATGGCCTGATATACTTCTTTGAGCTGCTCTTCCTCACCTAGCCTTTCGCCATATTCCGGATTCAGCATCACCACTCCCTCTTCTTCGGGAACAGTCGTTTCTCTAAAGTCTCCCAGCTCAAACTCAATTAGGTTGGCAACACCAGCCGTTTTTGCATTCTCTCTGGCACAGAACAACGCACTTTTGCTCATATCTGAAGCAATGATTCTTAACCCTTCGGCTGGCTCTTTTATTTGCATTTTAGCCAAACGTTGGTAATCAGCCCATGAGTTGGCATCATAGCCTTTGATATGCATAAAGCCGAAATTATCTCTTAATAAACCGGGGGCCTTATTGATTGCCATCAAAGCCGCCTCTATGGCCAAAGTACCACTTCCACACATTGGGTTAAGGAATGGTGAGGCCTTGTCCCATTCAGTAGCCAA
>JABXIP010000043.1 GCA_013373005.1 Cytophagia bacterium
AGGGTTTATATGCGCTCTCTCGCTACCCGTCAATCGAACCTCGCTCTTTCTAAACATGTGAGAGAAGCAGTGCAGGTATTGAAGGCAGCACAATATGATTTGATTATTCTGGAGACATCAGGAATTGGCCAGTCCGACACTGAAATTCTTGACCACTCCGATGTCTCTTTATATGTAATGACTCCGGAATACGGGGCTGCAACCCAGCTCGAGAAAATCGACATGCTCGATTTTGCTGACATTATTGCCCTGAACAAGTTTGATAAAAGGGGCGCTTTGGATGCACTTCGTGATGTGAAGAAGCAGTATCAAAGAAATCATGGGCTATGGCATTCAAATATGGATGACATGCCTGTTTTCGGAACAATCGCCTCACAGTTCAACGATCCGGGAATGAACTCTCTCTACAAGTCCATCATGGATAAAATCGTAGAGAAAACCGAGGCCGATCTGAACTCGACTTTTGAGATTACCAACGAGATGTCTGAGAAGATTTTCGTTATTCCTCCGAAAAGAACCCGCTATCTATCAGAAATTGCAGAGAACAATCGCGCTTATGACGAAACAGCTCTTTCTCAAGCAGATGTGGCTGATAAGCTTTATGGGTTATATCAAACTATTTTATCTTTTGGTGGAGATGATGTTTTGAATAGTCCTCCCTCGCCCTCTGGGCACTCCCTCCAAGAGGGAGACAGTGTATCCGGTGCAGTGATGTCCCCCTCTGGAGGGGGTACGCGTAGCGGGGGGGAGGAAAGAATTATGAATGTTCTCCTTGAGAAATTCACTAGAGTTAAAATGGACCTCGATCCGTACAACTGGCAGATCATTGAGCAGTGGGAAGAGAAGAAAAGGAGATACTCAGATCCTGTTTATTCCTTCAAAGTGCGCGATAAAGAGATTAAGATTAAGACGCATACCGAGTCGCTCTCACATACTCAGATTCCTAAGGTAGCACTGCCCAAATTCAGAAGCTGGGGCGATGTGATCCGTTGGTCTTTGCAGGAGAATGTACCGGGAGAATTTCCTTACACTGCAGGTATTTATCCTTTCAAAAGAGAGGGCGAAGATCCTACCCGTATGTTCGCAGGAGAAGGTGGGCCAGAAAGAACCAACAGACGTTTCCACTACGTGAGTTTGGGAATGCCTGCAGCTCGTTTGTCTACGGCATTTGACTCTGTAACGCTTTATGGAAACGACCCTGATTACAGACCCGATATCTACGGTAAGATTGGAAATGCCGGAGTAAGCATTTGCTGCTTAGATGATGCGAAAAAATTGTATTCCGGATTCGACCTGTCTAATCCAACTACTTCAGTGTCTATGACCATTAATGGTCCGGCACCGATGCTTTTAGGCTTCTTTATGAATGCCGCGATTGACCAGCAATGCGAGGTTTACATCAAGGAGAATGGGCTGGAAAAAGAGGTTGAAGCCAAAATTGCTAAGATTTACAAAGAGAAAGGAGTTGAGAGACCTTCATACCAAGGAGAACTCCCTGAAGGAAACAATGGTCTTGGATTAATGCTCCTTGGAGTGACTGGTGATCAGGTCCTTCCTGCAGATGTTTATCAGGAAATTAAGGCCAGAACACTTTCTGTTGTCCGTGGTACGGTACAGGCTGATATCTTGAAGGAAGATCAGGCGCAAAACACCTGTATTTTCTCTACCGAGTTTGCCCTTCGTTTGATGGGTGATGTGCAAGAATACTTCATCCAAAAAGCAGTAAGAAATTTCTATTCAGTTTCCATTTCAGGCTATCATATTGCGGAGGCTGGAGCTAATCCGATTACCCAATTGGCCTTTACTTTGGCCAATGGATTTACCTATGTAGAATATTACCTCAGCAGAGGAATGGATATCGATGCTTTCGGTCCGAACCTATCCTTCTTCTTCTCTAATGGTATCGATCCGGAATATGCGGTGATTGGTCGTGTGGCCAGAAGAATCTGGGCAAAGGCTTTGAAAAATAAGTATGGAGCGAATCCTAGGGCTCAGATGTTGAAGTATCATATTCAGACTTCAGGTAGATCTTTGCACGCACAGGAGATAGATTTCAACGACATTAGAACGACTCTTCAGGCCTTGTATGCGATTTACGATAACTGTAACTCCCTTCATACCAACGCCTATGACGAAGCCATTACCACGCCAACAGAGGAGTCGGTGAGAAGAGCCATGGCGATTCAGTTGATTATTAACAAAGAGCTTGGTCTGGCCAAAAATGAGAACCCAATGCAAGGCTCATTTATCATTGAAGAGTTGACTGATCTCGTGGAAGAAGCGGTTCTGACAGAATTCGATAGAATTACCGAAAGAGGTGGAGTACTGGGAGCCATGGAAACCATGTATCAGCGAAGCAAAATTCAAGAAGAGTCGCTTTACTATGAGACGCTGAAGCATACAGGTGAATTCCCGATTATTGGAGTGAACACCTTTCTAAGCTCCAAAGGATCACCGACCATCCTTCCAAAAGAAGTGATTCGAGCCACGGAAAAGGAGAAAGAATATCAGATTAACATGCTTGGGCATCTTCAGAAAGGAAATGAGACCAAAGCCCAGGAAATGTTGAAAAGAGTTCAGCAGGCCGCAATTCAGAACGAAAACATGTTCGAAGAACTGATGGAAGCTTGTAAGTACTGTTCGCTGGGACAAATTACTTCTGCTTTGTTTGAAGTAGGAGGGCAGTATAGACGCAATATGTAGTTGCTTTGGTTGTCTGTTAATCAGTTGATCAGAAATCAGGAATTGGGTGATGGTACGAATGTCCTCCTCTGGAGGAGGTGCCCGAAGGGCGGAGGAGGATTTTGTATGGTCAGGCCAGTGATTACCTAGACAATAAAATCTATGTGAGTCATTCAAGCCACCCCGTGCTCACCTTTGACAAACTTCAGTATACCAACATTGACATAGTATAGTTCTTGTATTGTGTTGGCGAGTTAAGTTTGTCAAAGGTTTTTGGGAACCCGTTGATAATAGGCGTAAATGCCGATTACAAATCGACTTCTCAGTCATCCTCGTTACAAACGAGGATGAGTTGAGCTTAATGTTCCCAATCAATTCGGTTCCGTCATTGCGAAGGAGGTACGACTGAAGCAATCTGTTTGTTTTTTGCACTCCATTCTGAAACAGACAGATTGCCGCGTCCCAAGTTTGACTCAGGTCAAACTTTGTTCTCGCAAAGACGGTACTCAGGCAGATTCCTACCTCGTCAATCCCATTACCAAACCCTCAGCAATTTTCTCAAGCTTCTAAAAATACTTCCCAAGCCACTTTTTTAGTTTCATTGCTGCTTCACCGGATTGTTAGAGAATCTGAAATTCTTGGCCGATTCTGGTTCTGGTAGTCCGGGCTTGCAATCTGAGTTAGCGACCAACCTTCCCGGATGCACTTCTAGCTCCAATACACCGGCCCAAACATCCAGATTAAAATCTGGGGTCTCGTCTGCGGCTTCAAATTCTCTGACCTTGGCCGAAGCGTCCTCAATCTCAATGGCTATTACCAGAGTAGCATCGAGCTCTTTTTGGTTGGGTATTCTGGCTTCGTTCCATCTTCCAGGAATGATATTCTCTGTGATGATTTCCAAGGCTTCCATCTTTGCTGCATCATCTTCAATAAGTCTGGCCTTACCAAAAACATTGACCGAGCGATAATTCACTGAGTGATGAAATACTGACCTAGCCAGCACAAGACCATCCAGATGCGTGACGTTAAGGCTCACTTTCTCGCAGTCCAAAAGAGAAAGCATCATTCGGTTTTTAAGTGAACCGTGAATTAGTATGCTATCTCCCTTTCTACCATAGGCTGTGGGTATAACAATAGGTGTTCCTTCAAACACATAAGGAATCTGACAGATGAAGTGTGAATCTAAAATGTTGTAAATGAGTTGTTTGTCGTATTGGGCTCTTCTCGATCCTCTGACAACTTTGTTCAAAGGGTTTTTATTGAATTCTGACATGACCTGAGTTTTATTGAATCAAATGTCTAATTTTATCGGACTACTTAAATGATCCAGTTTTCAATAAGTTAATAGTCCGGTTATGGTGGCGCTTCAGAATTTGATCAGTATTAATAGGGATGTTGACATGCCGGTTTATCTCCAGATCAGCAACGGACTCGTTCAGCAAATCAAGGCGGGAGTGTTGGCCAGTGGAAGTCGGTTGCCTGGAACCAGAGCCATTGCCGACACCTTTCAAGTGCATCGCAAAACAGCGGTAGCTGCTTATGATGAGTTATTAAGCCAAGGCTGGATTGAAGTCCGCCCATCTCAGGGAACCTATGTGAGTGAAAGTTTACCCACAATTGTTCCCCGCAGCATAGGAGAAGTAACGAATGATACAAAAGCTCAAAATTCGGGGTTTAATTTCCATCAGAAATTACATCTTCACCGAGTTCTTCCGCATATACCCAATATGCTGACACTAGATGAGGGTATTCCTGACGTAAGAATCACTCCTGTTGACGAAATCATCAAACATTATAAGAGCATTGTGGCCAGGTCTTATAATAGGCGTTATTTGAGCTATGGCTCTGTTTATGGTGATGATTTGCTTCGGGAAACTCTGGCGGAATTTCTTCAGGAAACCAGAGGTATGAATGTGCGGAAGGAGAATGTGATGATCATTCGCGGTAGCCAGATGGGCATGTTCCTGTCTTCTCAACTGCTCTTCAAAAATGGAGAGCTGGCAGTGGTTGGTGAGACTAATTACATTGCTGCTAACCTCACCATGCAGGAGGCAGGAGCGAAAATCGAAACTATTCCAGTAGACGAGAAGGGAATCGATACGCAGGCACTGGCTAAACTCTGTAAAAAGGAGAAAGTGAGGGCTGTGTTTGTCACCTCGCATCATCATCATCCCTCTACTGTAACGCTTAACGCAGAAAGAAGAATTGAACTGCTCCAACTAGCTGAAAAGTATGGTTTTGCCATTCTGGAAGATGATTACGACTATGATTTCCACTATAGAAATGCCCCCTTGCTACCTCTGGCCAGTGCCGATAGATCAGGTCAGGTAATCTATATGGGAGCAATCTGCAAAATTGTGGCACCGGCTTATCGAGTGGGGTATTTGGTCGCCCCTAAGGACTTTATCGATGAAGTTGGCCATCTGAGAAGAATCATCGACAGGCAAGGAGATGCCATTCTGGAACGATCCGTAGCCCTGATGATTAGGCAAGGCGATTATCAGCGGCACACCAAAAAGGCCTTGAAAGTCTATCGTGAAAGAAGAGACCATTTCTGCCAGCTGTTGGAAACAGAATTAGGTGATTTTGTAAGGTTCAAAGTGCCTGAAGGAGGGTTGGCTGTTTGGGTTGAACTTCGAGAAGACATGAGCTGGATAGATATTGCCAAAGGCTGCAAGGAGAGAGGATTATTGATTCCGAATTATAATACTTATAACTACAACGGTACTGCCAAAAACGGCATTAGAATGGGTTTTGCCTCCATCAATTTTGAGGAGCAGATTCGGATTGTTTCTTTGTTGAAGGAGGTGATGAACCACCCCTAGCCCCTCCTTGAAAAGGAGGGGAATTGGTGCTGATCCGGATTTTTTATCCTGAGAGAAACCGAGGGATCGGCAGAGCTTTCTGGTTGGGCCGATCCTTCGACAAGCTCAGGATGAAAAGGAGCTGTTTCCAGTAATGTCCACTTCACACTAACCCGCATGACTGGAGA
>JABXIP010000407.1 GCA_013373005.1 Cytophagia bacterium
ATCCCGATAGCTATCGGGACTGGATTGAGGCCTTGTTTTGAGAGGGATTCACCCGGTATTTGAGTTAGAATTGTAAAGTTCGAAAACTAGTCTAAGCTCAAATGGGTATATCTTTTCCCTAGATTGATACAAACATAGGAAGCCTTTGGTTTCAACAAAAATGAAAAAAGGCATATTTACCATCCATATAGATTAGGCCTACTCAAAGAACATTTTCCAAAGGCTTTTTCTTAGCTTGCAGGTTTACCGAATACTGAACTGTTGACAACTACGAAAGACACCATATTTACGCGGAATTTTATTCTGCATGCTATCTCCTATTTTTTGATGGCAGCCGCGTTTTACTTCCTACTTCCCACTCTTCCTGTTTATGCTGTCAATGCTCTGGATGCTAATAATAATCAGGTCGGATATATCATTGGAGTTTATGCGTTGTCTGCTCTGTTAATCAGACCCATTGCCGGTTGGCTCTTAGATGCCTATGGTAGGCGAACAATATACATTGTTGCTTTAGTTTTGTTCACCATACTAATGGCTACTTATCACTTCTCTTATACATTCTTCATACTGCTGATTATCAGGGTTTTTCACGGATTTACATGGGGCGTGATAACTACTGGCGGAAGTACTATAGCTACCGACATAGTTCCGGAAGAAAGAAGAGGTGAAGGAATAGGTTATTTCGGAATGGCCATGACTTTTGCCGTTGCCCTTGCACCTTACATTGGCGACCAGATTATGGGGCAGAACAACTTTTCCAACTTGTTCACCATCTCAACAGTGGTGGCCATTGCTGCACTGATTCTAACCGTTTTTGTGAAAATGCCTAAGGTGAGCACGGGTGAAACAAAAATCCAGCTCTCAAAGATGTTCGACAAACGGGTGAATAGAATTGCCGTTGTCATGTTTACAGGTGCCTTCCCATTTGCAGCTATTATTTCATTCATCAGAATTTATAGCGATGAAAAAGGCATTAATCAAGGTGCTCTTTTCTTTATTTTCCTGGCCTTAGGAGTGGTTTTGGTTAGACTATTTGTTGGTAAAGTGATGGATAAGCACGGACCCTCTACCCTTGTAGCTATTGCCCTTATCCTAACCGTTGTCGGTTTGATGTGGATTCGCTACATAGACAGCTTCTGGCCGTTAATGATGGCGGCACTGATACTCGGTTTCGGTAATGGAATTGTAATGCCAACAGTTCAAACAATGGCCATGAATATGGTCCCCATTGAAAGGCGGGGAGCAGCTAATGCCACTTTCTTTTCAGCGGTAGATTTGGGAATTGGTGCCGGGTCTATTGCCTTGGGTTATGTGGCTGAATATTATGGAATCAGCATGATGTTTTTTATCTGCGGTATCATAATTTTGTTTCCACTCATGTTTTACTTCCTGTTTGTAAGGAAGCATTATCACAAACATGTGGAACTGTTGAAAGCGCAAGAAAACAATGCCTAAAAAGATATTCTTCACCCCTGGTCCTTCTGCCATTTACTTCACTGTTGAAGCTCACATGAAAACTGCCCTAAAAGAGCAGGTCATGGAGATTAATCATAGAAGTGCCCAGGCCGAAGGCTATTACAAAACTACAGTAGAAAATCTTAAGGCGCTGATGGCCATTCCTGAAGATTATCAAATCTTCTTTCTAAGCTCAGCTACTGAAATTTGGGAAAGGCAACTACAAAATCTTGTGATTGAAAAGTCATTCCACTATTGCTATGGTGCTTTTTCTAACCGATTCTATGACTTTGCTGCTGATTGGAAATTGAGCCCACAAAAAGCAGCCTCAGACTTCGGAAGCTTACCGAACACTGACCCCAGCCTTATTCCGGCTGACACTGAGCTCATGACTATGGCTTTGAATGAGACCTCAACTGGGGTATCATTTCCTGTAAAAGACATTTATAATATTAGAAAGGCGCATCCCGATGCTCTTATTGCGGTAGATGGTGTTTCTGCCTTTCCGGTAATCGATCTTGATTTCTCACAGATCGACAGTGCTTACTTCTCTGTTCAGAAGTGTTTCGGACTTCCTGCCGGACTCGGTGTTTGGATTGTTAGTCCTAGAGCCATTGAAAAGGCCAATCAGAAACTAGCTGCGGGTCATTCCATCGGATCTTACCAATCACTACCGAATCTGCTTAAAAACGGATTAAAAGCCCAGACCACATTCACCGCCAATGTGCTGAACATTTTCTTACTCAGTAAGGTCACAGCTGATATGCTGGAGAAAGGCATGGAGGTGATTAGAAGAGAGTCTAAATATAAAGCCGCTTTGCTTTATCATACCATTGAGCAACATCCTGCCCTTTCGGCATTTGTTACTGATAAAAAGCTTAGGTCTGAGACTGTTGCTGTTGCCAACACTCAGTCAGATTCTGGTATTATAATCAATGCTTTGAAGGAAAAGGGTTTAGTAGTAGGAAATGGCTACGGAGCTCATAAAGGAAAGCAAATCAGAATAGCCTCATTCCCTACACATTCAAAAGAGCAAATTGAACTTCTGGCAGACACCTTAAGTAGTCTGTAAACGGTCAATCGGTTCCATTTTATTTATATATCTTTATTGGCGTAGGATAAAGCCGAATATTACTTTTGCACTGAATTTTTAGCCCATGCCAGTAAGAGATAAAATTTTGGTATTAATGGACACTACAGATGCTGACAGAACGCTTCTGAAGTTCCTGGAAATCATTGCTACTGCAAGTGAAACCAAAGAGATTCACTTCTTCAATAGTATCAGTGAAATGAAAATACCTGAGGAGGTTTTGAAAGACTTCCCGGAGATTAAGGAAAAGTCTATCACCGACCGCGAGAGTAAAATTCAAACGCTGGTAAAAGGCACACTGTCACAAAAACTGGTAGATATCTCCAGCATTCATGTGAAAGAGGGGGCCCCTTCCAAATCAATTCTGAAGTTCGTTGAAAAGAACGAGATAGACCTGATCATTATGGGAAGGCATAAAAGCTTCATTGGAGGTGGTGTACTTTCTAACCGATTGGCAAGAAGAGCAGCTTGTAGTCTTTTTATCATTCCAGAAAATGCTAAGCCAAACGTAAACTTTCTACATGTTCCGTGCGACTTCTCTAAGCACTCTAAAATCGCCATGGAAGAAGCCATCAGAGTAGCCCGTAGGTACAACGAGGTAAAAATTGTTTGTCAGAATGTATATACAGTTCCTGGTGGTTATCACTACTCAGGTAAAACTTATGAAGAGTTTGCAGAGGTAATGAGAGCAAATGCGGAAAGAGACTATAACAAATTCATGTCGGAAATTGATCATGAAGGGGTAAATCTAGAAGTTGTTTATTCACTAGATACAAACGACAACCCAGTGACCGACATTATAGATTTCGCACATGAGCATAACCCAGGCGCTATATTCATTGGTGTGAAAGGAAGAACCTCTACCACTGCCCTATTCATTGGTAGTAGAGCAGAACAGCTGATTCAGTACAACAGCGATATTCCAATGATGGTGGTAAGACCAAAAGGTCAGAACTCAGGTTTTATAGACCTATTGAAAGAAATTTAAATACCTTTTGGAGTCAGGCCTTTCATTTTAAGCGAAAGCCTGATTATAGATACTCTAAAATAAAAGGCCCTTCATTTAGCATGAAGGGCCTTTTTATGCTTAGAGGAAACTATTCCCCTTTCAATCTCTTCTCTTCTTTTTCAAGCCAAGCCATAAAAGCTTTGCTCTCATCTTCTGAAAGCTTCATTTCAGGAAATCTCTCTACCATTCTAGAGGGCGGCATTTTACCTTCTTCTATAATTTCGAACATTTCGGCCACAAAGTGCTCTTGCTCTTCTTTATTCATGTCGGGAACTTTCACCCACTGCATCTTCTCTCTTGCCTTCTCATTACGAGCGTCAGGCTTGTGGCAATTCATACATTTGGCTTCAACAATCTCCTTGATATTATCTGGAAGCTCAATTTTAGTGTCTTGTGCCAAAGGCATAGTTTCGTCTACTGAGGGTTTGGCAACAAATGCACTGGTAAGTGCTATTGTCACTATCAGCGCGAAAAATGGTATTACTCCTTTCATGGTTGAATTTAAAGTTTAATAGTTGATAGAATGCTTAGACTGTATTTCTATAAAAAAGTTTAGTTAGGTATTCATGCGGCAGCTTTGGCAGTAAGTTTCTTCAGAATAAAGATAACCACCAAGAGCAATGTCATAGGAACTAATGTATAAGTAAATGCCTGATCCGCTCCCAGCTCTCTGAACAGATAGCCCACAATTCTCGAGCCCAGTGTTCCCCCCAAGGCTGAAAATATAATAATCAATCCTGACATTGAACTATGAAGCTTCTTAGGCAAAGCACTCAAAACCACAGAATTAAGCAACGGGTATATAGGAGCAATGAATAACCCAACTAAAGGAAAAGCATAACCAATAGCCGGCACATCAGCCAAGGTCTCAACAACTCCTATATCTGCATTGACTGCTTTAGGAAGTACAAATAATACAATGGCCATAGCTCCCAGAATACACAC
>JABXIP010000218.1 GCA_013373005.1 Cytophagia bacterium
CACATGATTTACATCTGCTGTAATTCGATTGTCGAATACGTAACACTTGCCTTCGAAGTCTTTTCCTTCGGCTTCAATTCCGTATTTGATAATTCCTCCATGAAGCTGATATACGTTTTCAAACCCTTGCTCCAATAGGTAGGCACTGGCCTTCTCACATTTGATTCCACCAGTACAATAGGTTACTACTTTCTTTCCTTTGAGGTGATCTAATTCCTTTACCTTTTCAGGAAAGTCCCGGAAATTATCAATATCGAGAGTGAGGGCATTCTTGAATTTTCCAACGTTGTGTTCGTAATTACTTCTTACATCGAGAATGACCGTATCGTCTGGTTGCTCTTCGAGAATTTTTCTAAAATCCTCAGGTTCAACATAGGTTCCCGTTTTCTGTCTTGGATTGATATGTCTTAAGCTGGAATGAACAATCTCTGGTTTCACTCTCACATGAAGCTTGGCAAAGGCCATTGTATCGTGAGCTTCCACCTTGAATTCAGTATCAGAAAACCTTTTATCTGAATGTACATAGGCCATGTACTTCTCACAGTCCTCTTTTAAACCCGATACGGTACCGTTTAGGCCCTCCGGGGATATAATAATTCTACCTCTCAGGTTGTTTTCAACACAAAAAAGGTGATGTTCTTCTCTGTACGCCTCATAATCCTCGATTTGAGCGTAGCAGTAATACAATAAAATTGAATACTTCTTTTCCATATGTTCTGCCCTATTGCTTGTAGGGTGAATTTTATAGTTCAAAGTTTGGTGTTTCAAGTTTCAAGTCGACTATGAACTTGAAACTTTGAACATTAAACTGCTTTTGCTGGATTACCGAAAACGGTTTCTCCGTCTTTCACATCAGCTATCACTACTGAACCTGCACCAATTCTGGCATTCTTACCAATCTTAATACCCGGTACAATAGTTACTCCGGAACCAATAAATACATTGTCTCCAACTTGAGCCTCGCTACCTACCACACTTCCTGATCCCACTTGAACCAGATCTCCAAGTTTAGCACTGAAATCAATCGAAGCGTTGGTGTGAATCATACAGTGATCACCAATCTTAGCATTGGCACCAATGATTACTCCACTGTTGATGAACTCTCCGTGTCCGACATGTGCCGAAGGAGCAATTTCCGTGTTGCTATGAATAGCATTTACCGGCATCATCTTCCTTCTCTCCTTGAGCAACTTCACAAGGCCCTTTCTCAACTGTCTGTCATCAGCAGCTATAAATGCTTCACATTTCTTACCAATGAGTTTGAGGAAACCATCATCATCGGTTCTACCCAATATGTTCAGTTCTCCCAACATTTGTCCATGGAGCTCCTCATTGTCATCGAGGAATCCATAAACGATAATGTCATTGCTTTCAAAAATCTCCACTGCAGCTCTTCCGAGTGCATTTGCTCCAAATATGATTACCGGGTTATCCATAGCTAATTTTGCGGCTGCAAAGTTAAGGTATTTCCTCTCAAAAAGTAAGAATATCAGGCTTTTACCAACTCAACCCCGATTTTACATTGCATACACTTTTTAGGTAGGCAAAACTCATTGTGAAGTTCAATCAAGCCCTGTGTATCAAAGCTGGAATTAACATTCCAACCCAGATCCTGCCACTTTCTGATGATGTGATTGTTTTCAACCGGTAAAGACATCAAAACATTCATGGCCAAATCCAGCATATCATTATCCTCCTTAAACTCAGAGTAAGCCACCAGCAAAGGCGCTATAGTATTGATCATTATGTTTTGAACAGCCGACTTTGATAAGCCATTCATTATATTCTTGCTCTTAGTGTTGAAATTCAGATGGCCCTTCCAGTATTCAGGTTGATTGATCTGCAGAAGTTTCTGCAACTCCTTAATAGAGCTGAAATGAGTAAATAGTGAAAAGAGATTCGAATTAGCATGAACTAATGTAGCAAACTGTGCTATTCTAAGGGTTGGAAAGTTAGTAGGCCGAACTCCTGAAAAATGCCACTGATTATAACTTAGGTTAGATTTGATTTCATATTTGAGCTCCAGAAAAACATACTCTCTTCTCAATTCATTGGCATATTCATCATTATCTGAGGTATTGAGCAGGCCGCTGGCTCCAAACAACAGCGCTTCCCATTGCTTTATCTCTGAATGTTTCTGTAGAATCTTTAAGGGAACAGCTCTAGCAAGTTCCAGCATATTTTCAGCATTGGTCTTAAAGCCAAAGCCTCTTGCCAGCCATTCATAAGTAGACTGTTCCCAATCATTATTATTGGCCTTGAGAATACTTCTGAAAATCAGCCCTTTTCTCTCCAACCGTCTGACTAGAGCGGTTTCCAGCATGGCAAGCCTGGTTACCGAACGAACCTTGAAGAATAAATCACTGCAAGGAATATCAGTCTGGGAATCTATAATTGATTGATATCTGGAAAGTAAACCTGGTTTGATGAGACCACTGAGTTCTATGGTCGGAATGGGTTGCCCTTCTGGATTGAGTATCTCTTTATTATGATCGAAAACAACGTGCAGTACTACATTGTCATAATTGGCATCACCATCATGGTTATGTGCTTTCCAGTCAGATGACTTCATGTGAATTTCTACCGAACCAGCCCAAAGGATTCCATCGATTTTGATTTTGGCTTCTTTAAAATCAGGCCCTGAAAGGTGATTTTGAAATCCGGGCTTAACGACCTCAACCAGCCTATCATCCGAGGTTTTCAGATTTACTGTGTTGAAATATTGATGCTGCCAGACGAAATGAAGAAAGTCTTCCTGAATCATTTGGTGTGTGTTTACACCAAATAATCTAGCAATATTTTTCCAAATATTCAGCCATTTCCTGCTGAAGCTTAGCAGCTTCATGAGCAGCAACAGTCGCAAATTCTTCTGATGAGTCCTTATAGATTATCCCTCTCGAAGAATTTACCAACAAACCACACTGACTGTTCATACCATATTTAGAAACCTCCTCAAGACTACCGCCTTGGGCTCCAACACCCGGCACAAGTAAGAAATGATCCGGAACAATTTTGCGAATATTAGATAGAGCCTCAGCTTTTGTGGCACCTACTACATACATCAACTCATCGGCAGAACCCCATTCTTGACTTTTCTTCAGTACTTTCTCATAAACCTGCTCGCCAGACTCTAGCTGAAGGTTCTGAAAGTCCTTTCCACCAGCATTAGATGTTAGTGCCAGAAGGATTACCCATTTATTTTCAAAATCAAGAAATGGCTTTACCGAGTCCTCACCCATGTAAGGTGCTACTGTAATCGCATCACAATTCATTTCTTCAAAGAATGCTCTCGCATACATCTTGGAAGTATTCCCTATATCACCACGTTTGGCATCGGCAATAACAAAAGCTTCATTTGGAATGTAGTCGATTGTCTTCATCAGGCTTTCCCAGCCTTTGAGACCATGGGCTTCATAGAATGCTATATTCGGCTTATATGCTACGGCATAGTCGATTGTGGCATCAATGATCTGCTTGTTAAATTCAAAAAGCGGATCATCCGCTTTTCTTAAATGCTCAGGAATTTTATGAATATCTGTATCAAGGCCAACACACAGGTAAGACGATTTAGCCTTGATCTGCTGAAATAACTCTTTTCTATCCATTAATTACGAAGATCTTCTCTGTATGTAACTGGGTTCTTTTCTTCATCGAATTCGAAGAAGCCATCGGCAAAGGTTACGTTTGGCTTGAAAGAAGACACTTCAAAAGCAGTTTTTGCACCAGCATAATCCACCAAGTCCCAAGCCTTCAGGTAAGAAGTCTTCTGACTGATGTACATGATTACATTGGTGAAATCAGCGTCTTCATCAGTCGAAGTCAATTCAACTACATGTACCAATTCCCCATTGATGTTATCCTGTCTTTTATACTCGTATGTGAAGCCTTCTTTGTAGATATCATAAACATTAGACGGGTTGATGACAGCTTCATCAGGTTCAAAATTACTGATCGTCAACTCTTGAGATTCTACCAGATATGTCCAAAGTACAGTTCCATTGCAGTAAATATGCTGATCCTGAAACTTGATCATAAACTTATCCTTTGAAACGGAAGCCTCACCAGTCAACCTATCAATCACCTCCGACTCACTTAATATCTTTTGAACAAAGCCAATCTCGTAACCTGGCATTGCTTTGTAAACCGAACTCATTTTATCCAAAATGGCTTTTGGATCTTGCTCCTGCCCTGCGGCCACCAACGAGATGACCATCCAATACACAACTAAAACTCTTCTCATTCTCTTTTTAATTACTGAAATCAGTTATCTAGATTATTCAATAACTGTTCCAAACTATAATCATCGGGTATTAGAACCTCACGGGCCTTACTACCTTCAAATGGACCTACAATACCTGCAGCCTCCAACTGATCGATTAATCGACCAGCTCTGTTGTATCCCAATTTTAGCTTACGCTG
>JABXIP010000021.1 GCA_013373005.1 Cytophagia bacterium
ACCATCATTGGGGTGATGATCATTGATAAAGTGGGAAGAAAAAGACTGATGTATATTGGTTCTTTTGGATATATAGTAACGCTTACAACCACTTCAATGGCCTTTTTCTTCGGTTGGTCCTCAATTATTCCTCCGGCATTATTCCTTTTTATTGGAGCCCACGCCATCGGTCAGGGAGCAGTTATTTGGGTATTTATTTCAGAAATCTTCCCTAACCATTTGAGATCGAAGGGACAATCCTTTGGTTCTTCTGTGCACTGGTGGCTGGCAGCCATAATTCCTGCCATGGTACCTGCTCTCTTCACCTCTATTGGAGCTGGTTGGGTCTTTGCAGTTTTCGCCATACTAATGGTATTCCAACTGATCTTTGTCTGGAAAGTAATGCCTGAAACCAAAGGAAAAACGCTCGAAGAACTTGAAAAAGAATTGATTAAGAACTGATGAAAAAACTCTATTTCCTTTCTGTGTTTGCCATTATGCTGGCCTCATGCTCTGGAAAACAGAGTAACGAGACATCTGCTGAGTTTCCAAATGACCCTTTTAGGCCACAGATTCACTTCTCCCCTAAAGAGGCCTGGATGAACGACCCGAACGGAATGGTCTATTACGATGGAGAGTATCATCTTTTCTATCAATATTACCCAGACAGTACCGTTTGGGGACCTATGCATTGGGGCCATGCAGTAAGTCCGGACATGGTGCATTGGGAGCATTTACCTATTGCTTTATATCCTGATGATCTAGGCTATATTTTCTCAGGCTCTGCTATAGTAGACTGGGATAACACCAGCGGCTTGCAAGATGGCGAACACCCTCCCATGATCGCTATTTTCACTCATCACGAACCAAAAGGTGCCTCTGAAGAAGGTAATATTACCTATCAATATCAGAGCATTGCCTACAGCAATGACAAAGGAAGAACCTGGACCAAGTATGAAGGTAATCCCGTGGTACCCAATCCTGGAATCAAAGACTTCCGTGATCCTAAAGTAAGCTGGCATGAAGCCACGCAACAATGGGTAATGATCTTTGCCGCAGCAGACAGAGTTAGAATCTACAACTCCCCTAACCTCATCGACTGGGAATACCAAAGCGAATTTGGAGCTGACATGGGAGGTCACGGTGGTGTTTGGGAGTGTCCAGATCTATTTGAGCTTCCTGTAGAAGGAACTGATGAGTCCAAATGGGTAATGTTGCTAAGCATCAACCCTGGTGGACCTAATGGCGGTTCTGCAACTCAATATTTCGTTGGAGACTTTGATGGCAAAACATTCATTCCTAGTCAAAAAGACACCCTTTGGATTGATTATGGTAGAGATAACTATGCCGGAGTTACCTGGTCAGATATTCCCAAAGAAGATGGCAGAAGGCTGTTTTTGGGCTGGATGAGCAACTGGGACTATGCACAAGTAGTGCCCACCAAAAAATGGCGTAGCGCCATGACGATTCCAAGAAGTCTACACCTTACTAAGAGTGCTGAAACAGGAGTTTATTCTCTAGCATCCAGACCTGTCAAAGAATTAGAAAGTATTGAAGAAGAAGATAATGGAATCATATTTCTTGGCCCAGTAGATGGACTTGATGCTGGATTTACTGAAAGTCTAATAGATTACGAAGATGGAAATGAAACAATATCTATTCCATTCCGGACAGAAATCACCATCGGCTTGTCAGATGAAACAACTAACAATTTCAAAATAACATTCGATAATACTGAGACACTAGAAGAACTTGTTCTGAGATTTGAAGACGGTGTTCTTTCTGCAGATCGCTCCAAATCTGGTTTGACCAACTTTGCTAACAATTTTGCCAAACAAGAAACAAGAGTTCCAATACAAGAACTTTTAGCCCGTGAAGAACTAAAGCTTGAGCTTTTTATAGATTCCTCATCAATAGAAGTATTCCTAAATGATGGCGCAGTGGTAATGACGCAAATCATCTTCCCTACACAAGGCTATACAAGAGCTTACATTAGCTCAGATGAAAATCCTTTAAGGGTAAGTTTCGTCACAACTCAACTCAAGTCCATTTGGTAACCACCTGTACCTCTGCTATTGTATGCTGTTGAAGGAATAAGTACATTCCAACTTCAAACTTAATCTACTAACCATGAAACAGTTAATCAGACTCACGCTTATAGCGTTTCTGCTATCCCCAGTCAGTCTTTTAGCACAAAAAAAGATTGTTGCTCCTGAAAAGATCACATTGGATGTGGGACAAAAAATGAAACTCGATGTGTACATCACCGAGAACGGAAAGAAAATCGATGAAGACGTAAGAGCCTTTTCAAGGGCTAGAAGAAGCGTATATGTCGATTCTACTCAGACCATAGAAGCTTTTCAACCTGGAGAATTTGAAGTTTTAGTGATTGGCGGTGGTGAAGTTGATGACTATCCTGATGGCAATAGATTAAGCATTAAAGTAATGGTTAACTATCCTGCCATTTCTGAAATTAAAATTGAAGGTATTCCTAACAAAATATATGCTGGAACGCCAGTTGCCTTGAACTATACAGTTTTAGACAAGGCCGGCCTAACCAGAACCGATGTTCCAGTTACTTTCACTTCTAAAAATGAAAGCATTGCCACTGTAAGTAGCTTTGGTGTGATCAACACACTAAAAGACGGTAAAGTAGCCATTATCGCTAAGGCAGATAATATTGAGAATACCATCAACCTGAATGTAGTTAAAAACCCAATCGTAAAAATTGAGTTGACTGCTGATGGCGATCAGGCCAGAACCGGTGATGTTTTCCACTTTACAGCTAAAGCCTTAGATGCTAAAGGAAATGTGGTTGAAGACGCTCCTATTACCTATTCATTCTATGGTGTTTCAGACGATGTAAGCCAGTCGGCTTCAGGTCTAATCAAGCAAGATGGACGTTTTGTAGCCGATGAGGCCGGAACGTACACAGTAACTGCTTCTGCAGGTGTAGCTGCCTCTTCTAAAACATTGAGCATCGCTCCAAGAGCTGTAACCCGTAAAATTGAGCAGGTTGGCCAAGGTTCTGTGACTGACAAGCACACTTCAGATTTCTGGGTATGGGAAGGAATTGATGGCAGAGATTATGCCGTAACTGGAACCTGGGGTGCTGATGGTACTGCTTATTTCTGGGATGTAACTGACCCGGCCAATATTCAGAAAATTGACTCAGTTCAGGTAGATGCCAGAACAGTAAACGATGTGAAAATCTCTGAAGATGGTACTATCTGTGTGATTAGCCGTGAAGGTGCTTCTAACAGAAAAAATGGACTTGTAATCATTGATGTGAAGAATCCTCGTGATGCTAAAATCATCTCTCGTTTTGACGAGAACATGACCGGTGGTGTTCACAATGTGTTCATCTACCAAGACCATATTTATGCTTTGAGTGGTGGTCAGAAGTACTACATCATCAACATTGAAGATCCAACCAAGCCATACGCGGTTTCTAAGTTTGAGCTTGATACTCCGGGCCACTCAATCCACGATGTTTGGGTTGAAGATGGTATCGCCTACTCATCTAACTGGGCCGATGGTTTACAATTGGTTGATGTAGGAAACGGAATTGCCGGTGGTTCCCCTGCGAACCCTAAGAAATTCGCTAGCTATGCCTATCCTAGTGGAGCCAATCACGCAGCCTTCCCTTACAAAACCAAGTCGGGTAAATTCTATGTGATTGCAGGTGACGAAATATTCCCTTATGGACTGAATACCCAAAAAGGTGGTGTTAACAGAGCTGCAGGTTTCCTTCACGTAATTGACTTTACAGACTTTGAGAATCCGGAAGAAATTGCGCGTTTCGAAGTGCCTTATGGCGGTTCTCACAACTACTGGATTGAAGACGACATCCTATATGCAGCTTTCTACAACGAGGGTGTTCGCGTGGTAGACCTTAGTGGAGAATTGATGGGCGACCTGAGAAAACAAGGACGTGAAATTGCCTGGATTGTACCTTTCGATTCTAACGGATTCACTCCAAATGCACCATTTACCTGGGGAGCTCAGCTTTACAAAGGCCACATCTTCTACTCCGATTTCAATAGTGGATTATGGTCTGCCAAACTAGAGCCAGAGAAACCAAAAGAGACTCAAATTCAGTCGAAATAAGGAAAACAGTGATCAGTATATCAGAAATCAGTTAGATGTTCTGATATACTGATTACGATCAACTGTTAACGGATAACCGATAACTCAAAAGAAATGAAAAAGCTTATAGTTCTAATCTGTTTGCTAGCAGGGAGTACACTTACCGCGCAGAACTACTACCTCTATGTAACTGCCGAGTCGGAAGACGAGGTTTCTGTGGTAAAGTTTGATGGTAAGAAGGCTGAGACGATCAAAAACATTCCTGTAGGTGTTTGGCCTGCAGAAATCGAAGGCCCTCATGGTATTACAGTCGATCCTAATGGAGAATACTGGTACTTGAGCTTGGCTCATGGAAACCCTTACGGCAAGCTTTATAAGTACAAAACCGGAACAGATGAAGTTGTTGGTACGGTTGAACTCGGCCTCTTCCCTGCCTCAATGCAGATTTCACCTGTAACAGGACTGCTTTACTGTGTAAACTTCAACCTGCATGGAGATATGGTGCCGAGTACAGTTTCTGTAGTGGATGTAGAATCTATGACAGAGTTGGAACAAATTACTACAGGTGCAATGCCTCACGGTAGTCGTCTTTCAAGAGACGGAATGAAGCACTATTCGGTGGCCATGATGTCTGGCGAACTATTTGAAATTGATGCACTAGACTTAAGGGTTTCTCATAAGCTGGATTTAGATGAAGCCAGCAAAATGGTGGGAATGGATCATTCTACTATGGACCACAGTCAAATGGGACATGATATGGGGGGAATGGGAACCGAGAAAAAAGAAGAAGGCATGGACCACTCTAAAATGAACCACGACATGGGTGGCATGAAACATTCTGCTTTCAAACCCACCTGGGTGAGTCCACACCCAAGTAAAGATTTAGTATATGTTGCAGGAAATGGAGCAGATGAAGTATTGGAAATCAATACTCAGACCTGGAAACCTACTCGCAAGTTTGTAACCGACAAGGGGCCTTATAATATCGATCTCTCTCCTGACGGTAAGTTTATGGTGGTCTCTTATAAAACCGCTGGTAAAACCGGAATCTGGAATTTAGAGACTGGTGAAGAAGTAGCCAGAATAGGTAACAGCCAAAAGGTAACTCATGGTGTGGCCATCTCTTCCGACTCTAAATATGCTTTTGTTAGTGTTGAAGGTATCGGTGA
>JABXIP010000081.1 GCA_013373005.1 Cytophagia bacterium
ATGGCTACCACAGGAGTGATACCAAACTTCTGAATATTCTCGATATGCTTAGAAAGGTTGGCAAAGCCATTTTCCACTCTTTCCACTGAAGCAGTATTGTACTCGTCTGCCTTTGCACCTCCGTGATGTCTTAAAGCTCTTATGGTAGCGACAAGCACAACAGCTTTAGGCTTAAGCCCCGATGAAACACATTTTATGTTTAGGAATTTCTCGGCTCCCAAATCTGCGCCAAACCCTGCTTCGGTCACCACATAATCGGCTAGTGAAAGGCCCATTTTGGTAGCAATAACAGTATTAGTGCCCTGAGCGATGTTGGCAAAAGGTCCACCGTGAATAATGGCAGGATTACCTTCCAGTGTTTGGACGAGGTTAGGCTTGATGGCATCCTTGAGTAAGATCGCCATAGCATTTTCGGCCTTGAGATCTCGAGCGAAAATGGGTTCTTTATCGTAAGTATAGCCAATAAAGATATTGCCCAGACGGTTCTTTAAGTCGCTGAAGTTCTCTGCCATACACAGAATGGCCATTACCTCGGAAGCCGGGGTAATATTGAAACCGTCTTCTCTTGGAACCCCGTTGGTGGTTCCACCCAGACCGATAGTGATTTGCCTGAGAGAACGGTCATTCATGTCCATTACTCGCTTCCAAAGGACAGACCTTGGGTCGATGTTCAGGTTATTGGTTCTGCTCTGAATATTGTTGTCAATAAGGGCTGCGAGCAGATTGTTGGCCTTTTCAATAGCAGAGAAATCGCCAGTGAAGTGAAGGTTGATGTCTTCCATCGGTATCACCTGCGAATAACCGCCACCCGCAGCTCCTCCTTTAATACCAAAAACCGGCCCTAGGGAAGGTTCGCGCAGCACTGCAATGGTCTTCTTACCAATCTTATTAAGTCCTTCTGTAAGACCAATTGAAGTGGTAGTTTTTCCTTCTCCTGCCGGAGTAGGAGTCATGGCAGTAACCAAAATAAGGTTGCTCTTTTCAATCTTTTCAGGGTCGATAAGCGACAACGGCAGCTTGGCCTTGTATTTACCGTAATGTTCTAGATCTTCTTCGTTTAGGTTAAGTTGTGCTGCAATTTTGTTGATATGTCGGATTTCTGCAGCCTGTGCGATTTCAATATCACTAAGGTGTTTTTTCTCCATAGGTTTTCATTGGTAATTGGTCATAAATAAGAAATATGACCAATTGATTTTTTCCATTATAGTTGGTTCAATTTACTATTGACAATTGACTAATGACTAATCGACCAGTGTTTTTTCTTTCCACTTACCGCGCTTAAACCAAATAACAGTGAGGATACATGGAATAACGTAGCTGACGGGGAACGACCACCAAACACCAAACTCCTGAAAGCTTTCCATTTCTGAGGTAATCCATGCAAAAGGGAATTGAATGAGCCAGATACCAATAATGGTCAGAATCATCGATTCAACGGTATTGCCAGATCCTCTAAGTGTGCCGACCAAGGCTAGCTGAGCTCCCATAAAGCCAAAAGTTAGTGAGGTGATTTTGAGGAAGTCTACACCCATCTGCACTACATCATCTGTGGAATCGAGGAAAGCGCGAACCAAAGGTTCAGCAAAAATGAAGAAGACAATCCCAATTAAGGTCAATGCTGAAAAACCGATCCACGCAGCATAAATAGCTCCTTTTTCAGCTCTATGCACCTGTCGGGCTCCCATATTCTGACCGACAAATGTAGACGAGGCATGCAATAGTCCTAAACCGAAAATCACTACAAAACTCAACAGGCGTGAGCCTACTCCATAAGCCGCTAATACTGATGTGCCGAATTTGGCAGCTATTCCCGTCATAATGGTTAAACCAAGGGCTCGGGCAGAGATTTCCATGGAAGATGGTGCTCCTAGTTTGAAAGCCTTTTTAAGCAGAGGGATGTCGAATTTGAAGTTTTTCCCGGTTAGCTGAATGTCCGTCTTTCCCCTCCAGAGAATGAATACACCGGTAAATGCTGATAAGCTTACTGTTACTAGGGTCGATACAGCTGCGCCTGTTACACCATAGGCAGGAATAGGTCCCCATCCATAGATAAAAAGAGGATCGAGGAGGAAGTTGAGCGCAAGAGTAGCAGCATTGATGTAAAGTGGAATTCGTACTTCGCCAATACCGCGCATCAGCGATTGGAACATGATAAAGCCGAAGTTGAAAACCAGTCCGGCAAAAATGGTTTTTTGGAAGATGTTGGCGTCTTCAAAAATCACTTGCTCAACACCCAAAAGCCTAAGAATAGCAGGAGAAAGGAACCAGGCAATGGTTGAAAGAATAATGGATACAATCACCACCATGGTAAGTGTTTGTGTAGCCACATGATTCACCATTTTGAAATTCTTGGCTCCTGCATATTGGGCAACCAAAATGGTTCCGGCAAAAGCAAAGCCCGAGCTAAGTGATATGAGCAGAAAGTTGACTGGAAAACTAATGGAAACGGCTGCAACTGCATTGGCTCCCAGTTGACCTACCCAAAATGCATCGACCAGCTGATAACCGGTTTGGAGTAAATTGGCAGCGATAATGGGGAGAGCAAGGGCAACAAGTCCTTTAAGGATTGATCCTTGAGTTAAGTCTAACCGAGGTCTTTTCATCAAATAGTAAATCTATTCTATACAGGGCAAAAGAGAAGAATTAGTTTCATGTTTTTCTGATATCGATTGATCTCCGTTTTTTCAATTCTTAACAGGACTAACATTGCATTATTTGAAAAGATTGATGTGTTTACGCCCCACTTTTTAATTCAGAAATGAGGTTAGCCCTGCTTATTGTTATTCTTTGTTCCTTCAACATTAATAGAATTCATGCTCAAAAGACTTGGGTCGATGATGGCGTAACCATTACCAAGCTCGATACTTTGGCCGATGGCTATGAAGCCCTGCGAGGTTCGTTCATCATAGAGAACACAAGCATCTATGAAGTGATGAACCTGATTCTAGATGTTGATGGCTATGAATGGGTGGAAGGAGAGAGCCGATCTGAAATGCTGCTGGTTGAAGCAGCCGATTCATCCTTCACTTTTGACTTTTTTGTGGACATTCCTTGGCTCTTTGTGAAGAAAACAGGCCGAGTAAGAGTAAATGTGAATTATAAAGACGGAGCCTTCTTTACTAAATCGACACAAATCAAGGAGTACGATAGAAATGAAGATTATGACTTAGTCGATTTCTACTCCGCTCAATGGAAGTTAGAGCA
>JABXIP010000410.1 GCA_013373005.1 Cytophagia bacterium
CGGATTCTTCAATAATCAGCCAGACCCTATTCAAGGTACTAAGCAACTCACCGAAAGTGAGCAGCAAATCTCCACAGATACCTTAAAGACAGATGATGGTAACCAGCAACTTTTGGCTAAAGAAGGCCAAATAGAAGGTAAAGGTTCGAATGCTGATGTTCATGAGCCTATCGATTCTAATACAAGTTTGATGGCTGCTAATAATGCAAGAGAGTCTGTTGATGGTGAATCAACACTAATAAATGAGCCCTCTCTCACCGAACTGGCAGAAGATGTATCGTTAGAGGAGTTAATAGTAGATTTAGATAGATCTTATGATCTGGAAAGAGCTATTTCAAAGCCGTATCAGCCTAGTTTGGCTGCCACCAAAGCCAAATGGCTGAATCGTTTGGGAGTTGATGAATCCGCTTTGGCAGCCATGATTAAGGTAGCCGAATCTGAGCCTGAGTTTGTAGGTGAGAATTCATTCAATGGTCGAGTTGGAAACAATAATTTCAATATTTCAAATACTGCTAATGGCGGTCAGGCGATGGTTGCCATGGCCGAAGATGCCAATTTTCAGGCCTTATCCAATATTGAGAACCGGCCGGAGGAAACACTTGGCTCCTTGAGCGCAGGCTTAGGTTTTTCTTTTGAATTGAGTGAGAGGTTGCAGCTCAATACAGGTTTACGCTACAGTGAGTTACGTGTGAGAACCACTTCCAATGCCTATTCGGTAGAAAATGGTCAATCATTCCCTATTTATTTGCCTTTGGGTTATGATCCTGATAATGTCAACTTTGTAGGCAACTACGATCTGGTGAATACCTTACAGGGCGTGTCTGTTCAGCCTACCTTGAGTTATAAGCTGGCCAGGTTTGGTAAGTTTGATGTATCTGTGGTTGGCGGAGCCGGGGTTGATTATTTCTTCTCCTACAGACTGAAAGGTGACCTAAATTTCCTTTCTGTGAGAAAGGCCAATCTCAACGAATCAGATTTCATTAAGAAGCTCAACCTGAGCGCAATCAGTGGAATAGCAGTCAATTATAGATTGAACAACCAGTTTGGTGTAAGTGCCGATTTCAACTATCGATTCTTCATGCCTACTGGAAATACCGAGAACAGAAGAAAGTCTTCAGTAGTAGGTTTTGGCCTGGGGGTCAATTACTTCCTTAGCAAGCGTGAAGAGGAGTAATTAGTTAGATTCAAACTCTTCAACTTCCATGTAAATACTCTCCCAGTTCTCTTGAGCAGTTTCTAGTTCAGCTTTGAGTTGGGTATGTTCCTGAGTTTTGGAACTGAGTTGATTTGGGTCACCAAATATCTCAGGCTTTGCCATTTCATTTTCAACATGACCAATCTTTGACTCAAGCTTCTCAATGGTTGATTCTGCTTCGGCCAGACTTTGCTTCAGCTTCTTCAATTCCTGCTCTTCCTGATTGTTTCTAACCCGCTTGTTCTCTGCTTTTGGTTTCGATTTGGTAGGTTCTGGCTGACTTTGAGCTGCTTGTTGCTTTTCTCTCTTGGCTTGCCAGTATTCATACTCCTCGTAAGTACCAGGGTAAACTTTGATCTCCTGATCTTCGATATACCAGATTTTGTTAGCAATCTGAGAGACAAAGTGCCTGTCGTGAGACACGATAACGAACGTACCTTCATATTGCTGCAATGCCTGAATGAGAATGTTTACCGATAGAAAATCTAGGTGGTTTGTCGGTTCGTCCATCATGAGGAAGTTGGCTTCAGAAAGTAAGGTCTTGGCTAACGCCACTCTGGATTTTTCTCCACCCGAAAGCACCTTGATTTTCTTGAAAACCTCTTCGTTTTGGAAAAGGAAACAGCCTAGAATGCTTCTTAAATCGCGTTCTGTTTTGGCCGAACCAGCCTGTTGAAGCTCCTGAAGAATTTCATTTTCAATATTCAGAGCTTCCAGCTGGTGCTGAGCATAGAAGGCCGTGTTTACGTTGAAGCCCTCTTTACGTTCTCCTTCAATTTTTTCAGTTCCTGCTATAATTCTAAGCAGGGTAGACTTACCCTTACCATTTGCTCCGATCAAGGCAATTTTATCTCCTCTTTCAACTTGGGCGGTGGTATTCTTTAGGATTTGAAGGTCTCCATAGCTCTTAGAAACATTGTTCAGATCTACGATGAATCTTCCAGACTTTTGCTTGAAGCCGAATTTGAAAGTCATGGAAATGTTTTCATCTACCACGTCTTCAATCAGATCCATTCTCTCAAGTGCCTTCACTCTCGATTGCACCTGTCTCGCTTTGGTTGACTTGGCTCTGAAACGCTCAATGAATCGCTCTGTCTGACGAATTTGAGCCTGTTGATTCTCGTAGGCATTCTTCTGAATTTCTTCCCTTTCGGCCTTCTCTTCCTGATAGAAAGAGTAGTTGCCACTGTATTGAGTGAGTTTGAAGCCAGAGACCTCTACAATAGAGGTTACCACATTGTCCAGGAAGTACCTATCGTGTGAAACCACAATGATTGCTCCTTCATAGCTCCTTAGATAGTTTTCAATCCACTTAATGGAAGGAAGGTCAAGGTGGTTAGTTGGCTCATCGAGCATCAAGAGAGAAGGCTTTTGAAGTAAAAGCTTGGCTAGCATTACCCTCATTCTCCAACCTCCAGAGAACTCTCTAAGCGGTCTTTTGAGGTCTTCCGTTCTAAAGCCAATTCCCTCAAGGATGGCTTCGGCATCAGATTGCATACTATAGCCACCAAGTGCTTCAAACTGCTCCTGGGCTTTTGAGAGCTTGTCTACCAGTTTATCATCATAGTCCACCTCCATCTGGTGAAGGATTTTGTCTATCTGATGCTGAAAATGATTAGCCTCTTCAAAGGCCTCCATAGCGATTGAAAGAATACTTTCGTCAGATTGATAGGAAAGCAAATCCTGATTCAAAAAGCCTATGGTGCATTCCTTGCTCTTCGAGATTTCGCCTGAGGTAGGTTGGTAGTCGCCAATAATCAACTTGAGTAGGGTGGATTTTCCCCTTCCATTCAGGCCAATAAGCCCTATGCGGTCATTAGGCTTAATGTGCAAGTTGGCACCATCAAAAAGAGGTCGGTCACCGATATAGTAATTCAGGTTGTTTATGGCAATCATGTCGCAAAAATAGCCTCAGTAAATAGAAAACAAACATTCACCCCTGATAAAATAGTTATGACAACAGTCAGAATCATTTAATAGATTTGAAATTATGAAACGATCGACCTTAACCAGACTGTCATACGTAGCTGTAATGCTTTGTTTAGTGAGTTTTTGGAGCTGTGAAAGCAAAGCTCAAAGCAAGCAAGCCAGCGAGTATGAAGAGCTTTTAAAGCGAATTAACCTCCCTGATGGATTTGAAATTTCTTATTACGCTACTAATGTGGTTGATGCTCGTTCTCTGGCCAGAACAGAGGATGGCAAAACGGTGTTTGTGAGCAATAGAAGAAGGAAAAATGTCTATGCCTTAACCGATACCGATGGTGATATGGTGGCAGACAAAGTAGATACCGTACTTAGCGGTTGGAATACGCCAAACGGTTTGGCTTATAGAAATGGGGACTTATATGTTGCCGAAATCAACAGAATTCATCGCTTCCCGAATATCATGGACAATTTGGATGACCCGAAGTCAGAAGTAATCTATGATGGATATCCAACAGACGCGCATCATGGTTGGAAGTTCATTGCTTTCGGTCCTGATGGTAAATTGTATGTTCCGGTTGGTGCACCATGTAATGTATGTGACAATGAAGAAACCAATCCTGTCTATGCATCAATTACCAGAATGAATCCTGATGGTTCTGATATGGAGATTTTCGCTAGTGGTGTAAGAAATTCAGTAGGCTTTACCTGGAATCCAAAAACCAATAAAATGTGGTTTACTGATAATGGGAGAGACCTCTTGGGCGATGGTATTCCGGCTTGTGAGTTGAATTTTGCTCCCGAGGCTGGTTTACACTTCGGTTTCCCATATTGGCATCAGGGTGATATTCTTGATCCGGACTTTGGTGATAAATACCCTAGAGACAAGTTTACTGAGCCTGCTTACAAATTCGAGCCGCATAGTGCTCCGCTAGGTCTTAGATTCTATCAGGGAGATATGTTTCCTGCCAAGTACAAGAACAATATTATTGTGGCACAACATGGTTCTTGGAATAGAAGCCCTGAAGCCGGACACATTGGTTACCAGTTAAGATTTGTTCAGATTGAAAATGACAAGGTGGTGAAAAGTGAAATTTTTGCTGATGGCTGGTTAGACAAGGAAAAGAACCAAGGCTGGGGAAAGCCGGTCGATATTATGGAAATGCCCGATGGTTCCATTCTTGTGTCTGACGATGTCAACCATTGTATCTACAGAATCACCTATTCGAAATAAGTTATTAATTAAGTAATAGAAGGCTGCTGGTAATAGCAGCCTTTTTTATTTTTGAAATTCGATGCTTAAAGTTCAGAACCTTCATAAGAAATACCCGGGAGAGCACTATGGGGCAGTTATAGACATTTCTTTTGAATTGAAAGAGCGTGAGGTATTGGCTATTGTTGGTAGAAGTGGATCAGGCAAAAGTACGCTCTTGAGAATGCTTGCGGGTCTGATGAAACCTGATTCCGGTCAGATCATTTTCGATGGTGAGGAGCTGAAAAACCCGGAAGAGCAACTGATTGCAGGTCATGAGAAAATCAAAATGGTCTTTCAGGATTTTCAGGTGCAAGCCAATATGACTGTGGCAGAGAATATTCGATATAAACTGCTTCACTTCAATAAGGAATACCAAGAGGAGCGATCTGAAGAACTAATGGAGCTTTGCGGCATTACCTCATTCGCAGATAAAATGCCTCATGAACTCTCTGGAGGGCAACAGCAGAGACTTTCTTTGGCCAGGGCATTGGCAGACGATCCTGAGTTACTACTAATGGATGAGCCTTTTAGCAACCTCGACCCAATCATTAAGGAAGACTTGTTGATGGAATTGACAGAGATTGTGCAAAAGGAGAATTTGTCTCTTGTGCTGGTGAGTCATGATAC
>JABXIP010000467.1 GCA_013373005.1 Cytophagia bacterium
CTTTGTTCAAAGGGTAATTCACTCCAGGTCTCACCACCATCAGAAGTTTTCAAGATAAGTAGTCGGCCATTCATGGCATCACCAAAGGCAATGCCTTCCTGGTCGTTCCAGAAGTCCATAGCATCGTAGAAGGTGCCTTCCACCATGCTCCAGTATTTTTGCTCCCAGTTCTGGCCACCATCGGTGGTTTTGTAAATCACGGCTGGTAAGCCTGCACTAAGTACAATGGCTGTGTTGGCATCGAATGCCTCAATATCTCTAAACTGCAGGGTGTCTGTTCCTGGAATAGATACGTTTTCCCAGGTAGTTCCACCATCAATAGTTCTGATGACTGTACCACCACTTCCACTGGCCCACGCCACCTCATCAGAAACTGCTGAGAGGCCTCTGAAACCAGCTCTTACTCCTGACTCCTGAGGTTGCCAATATGGTATTGGTCGCTGCTGGCTGGTTTCGTTTTGATTGTCTTGTTTTTGAGAACAGGCTGTGAAGATCAGCAGCAGTCCAAATCCTAAAAATAGTCTTTTCATTCTTGGGTTTTCATTGAAGCTAAATCAGGCTTTTCTGGTGAAGTAAATACCGACTCAGGTAGTTCATGAAACACCATTACATCTTCCATTCCTCGTTCCCCTCTGCTGCTCGACAATAGAATTTCGCCATGCTTATTATAGTCTAGCCAAGGCATAGTGAACCCGGGTTGTTCGGCTTCCTGAGAAGGGTAATAGGCCCATTGACTGACCAATTTACTTTCCTTATCAACCCATACATAGTACATGTTTTGAGGTGTTCGGCCCACATTTTCGAAGGTGAGGTTAAGTTTATCGGCAGGTCTTCCATCGGCAGTGGCTTCTTCACCAACATACTTAAGGGTAACACCGGAATCTTTCAGTTTAAATGGCATCACCAACCAGTAGGAATGATTGATCCACGTGCTCTTAGCCCGTTGCATTAGGGTTTGCACAGAGTCTGCCTCCATAATTTCTTCTCCATTCATAAAGGCCCTACCTGAGCCATCATTGATGTTGGTGAGGTAGGTCATACCATTTCCTGCATCAATTCTCACATTGCCTGTCCATTTGTCCCAAACCAATGCATCACGGCCGAAGAACTTCCAGCAAACGTAATGTGTATTATCCCAGGCTTTTCGGCCTCCCATCGCGTCCATCACTTCATCTGCAATGGCAATAGCTTTAGGGTCAGAGCCGGCCAAGTTGAAGCCTTCAGCGGCTGGGTTTCCATAAGGTTCTTCGGTGGTCGACTGTGTTTTGTCTCCACAGCTGGCAAGAGAAATAAGCAGCAAAAGAGATAATGATACTTGGGTTAAGGTTTTCATGTTGAATGGTTTTGATGTCAAAATACGGCTTTAGTTAGGCTTCGGCAATACCCTTTAAATAATCAACTCAGTACAAGCATTTGTGAGCTCACTGTAACCTATTGACGGTTCACCTTGTCTAACAAAGGAGCGAAAATGTAAATGCTTACCTTAAATGGTCAAACTCAAAACTCTACGGTCATGTTTAAAAACTATCTCAAGGTGGGTCTACGCAGTCTCATGCGTCATAAAGGCTACACTTTCATCAATATTTTTGGTCTTACTGTTGGCCTCTGTGCTGCTCTACTCATTCTACTTTACGCTGAAAGCGAGCTTACTTATGATCGCTTCCATAGCAAGGCGGAAAATATCTACATGGTTTACAAAGAGCGAATCACGCCCACAGGAACACAGGAGACTTACGATACCTGGGCACCTACCTGGGAGGCACTGAAAGAAGACTATTCGCAAATTGTTAATGGAGCCAGAATTATAGAGGAAAGCCTATGGGTTGAAGTCAATGGAGAGCGCTTTAATGAAAACACTACGCTTACTGACAAAAGCTATTTCGAGCTTTTCGACTTTAAGTTGAAAGAGGGAAATCGTGGAAGTATACTGTCCAACCTCAATGAGGCAGTGGTAAGTCAGGAATTAGCAGACAGGCTTTTCCCGGGTGAAAATGCCATTGGAAAGACCATAGAAGCGCCATCGCTTAATAATCAATATATCATTAGCGGAATTCTCGATGAGGTGCCTTACAACTCCTACCTTCGACCCAACCTTATTCTTCCTGTGCAAAGTCATCCGCAATTCGAGGGTGTTGCCGGAAGCTGGGGAAGCTCATTTCTGGAAACGTATATCCAGCTTGAGCCCGATACAGACATACCACAATTAGAAGCCAGCTTTGAAGATTTTATCACCAAAATCTGGGATGCTCAAACTGCTGAAACCACCAATTTCAGGCTTTTGAATATGTTGGATATTTACGATCGATTCAACGATAACAGACAGTATGCCTACATCTTGCTCATTGTGGCGATTGGTATACTCTTAATTGCTGCGATTAACTTTATGAACCTGGCTACGGCCCGATCTATGGAGCGAGCCAGAGAGGCCGGAATGAGAAAGGTTTTGGGGGCGCTGAAACCACAGCTTATCATTCAGTATCTCACAGAGTCACTTACAATAACTTTCATTTCTCTGATACTAGGTATGCTGCTGGCCACCTTGGTTTTGCCACAGTTCAACGCCTATTATGAAGTGGGTCTGAATGTAATGTTCTGGCAAGAGCCAACCAATTTGATGATTATTCTTGGCATTGGTTTAGCCATTGGGCTAAGCTCAGGACTTTATCCTGCCTTTTACCTAACGTCTCTAAAAAGTGTGGATACCCTTAAAGGGAAGGTGATTAAAACAAATGGTATGGGCAAAGCCATTCGCAATGGTTTGGTTGTGCTGCAATTTATGTTTTCAACCCTGCTCATTGTCGGTACACTGGTTATTGGTAAACAGGTAGATTATATGAAGAACAAAGACATGGCCTTCGATAAAGAGAATCTGTTGGTACTGCCCATACGGGTTGATGATTTTCCGAACGAGGAGCAAGGTGTAAATCAACTGGGTTCTATGAGAGATGCTTTGAGAAACCATTCTTCTATTGCCAGTTTAACAGCTACCTCTTCCATTCCCGGTAATTTCCCCGGTCGCTTCACTTTTGTGGTTCCCGATGGATTTACTCCTGAAGAGCGGCTACGAATGAGGCTTACTTATGTGGATCATGATTTCTTCAGCAGTATGAAAATCAACTTTGTGGATGGAAGAGATTTTATGCCTAACAGTGAGCAAGACAGAAACGAGTCTGCCATTGTAAACAGAACAGCATTTGAAGCCTATGGTTGGGAAAATATTGAAGGAAAGTACCTCAACTTTGGAAGCAGAAGAATGAAGGTGGTTGGCGTAGTTGACGATTACAATTTTGAAACATTGGCTAATGAAGTGGCTCCGATTATCCATTTCTACAGGCCTCCTGAAAATGGAGTGCATTCATTTACCGTGGTGAGAGTAGCTCAAGGCCGCACAGCCGATGCGCTAAAAGTGGCACAAGAACAATGGGAGGCAGTTTTGCCATCTGTTCCGTTTGACTATTACTTTATCGATCAACAGTTTCAGAGACTATATGAGTCGGAAGATAGATTGACTGGAGCCATCAGCACTTTCTCTATGGTGGCTATTATTATCGCGACTATGGGATTGTTGGGGTTGTCTTCGCTTATCACAACCCAGCGTACCAAGGAGATAGGCATACGAAAAGTATTGGGCGCATCGGTGACTTCTATTATGGTTTTGCTGTCCAGAAAATTTGCATTGCTTATTGCTTTAGCTTTTGTGTTGACTGTGCCTCTGGCTCTTATGCTGCTCAATAATTGGCTCTCAGACTTTGCCTATAGGATTGATATTGGAGTAATGGTCTTTATGATTGCTTTGCTGGGAACACTCTTCGTGGCCCTGGCTGCCATTAGCTTGCAAACGGTGAGGGCTGCTTTGGCTAACCCAATTAAGTCGATGCGTTATGAATGACCCCTCCGGTCTTCGACCACCTCCCTTTTGCCAAGCGAAGGACTTAAAATAGCAAGCTCCAAATTCCAATAAGGAAATCTTTGCGCCCTTTGCGTTCTCTGCGGTTCACATTACTGCCAAGTTCGTGGAGGGCGCAATATCGTTATAAGTGTAAGTTCCGAATTCCTCCCCTGATTTAGGGGAGGTGCCCTATAGGGCTGAGGGGTAAATTCTACACTTCACTCCAAGAACCTTACAGTTCATTTCACTTGGGTTTTTTGTTGTATTCAATCTTTTCATCATTGTAATGTCAATACTGTTCAACAAGACTAGTATTTGCCAAAGGTCAAAAACTTTTAAGCTCTTAATAGTGGTGGGACGGTCACCCACCTTAGGAGCTTAAGCAAAATGTTAAGTATATGAAAACTCAAAGAATGAAGAACAGAAGTCTGGTAATGGGAGTAGCGATAGCCATTTTAGCATTGCTCTCATTTACACATGAAGTAAAGTCTCAAGACGAAAAAACATCTACATCATACACGGTTAACAGAGGGGTTCACACCATTACTCACCGTAACTCTCAGGGAAGATTCCAGATGGAATATGAGGGTAAAATTGAATTTACCGATGATGATAAAGCCATCAAGTCAATTTCCCGCGGAGGTTATTTACTGATTAGAAAAACCACGTTTGGTGACAGAAGAGAAGTACTCGCAGAGCCTAATTCAGATGGCAGCATCAACTATGAATATAGAGTAGGCAGAAGCCGTCAGGATTGGGGCAAAGAGGGTCAGGAGTTTCTGGCCAACGTACTGCTTGAAGTAATCCGCACTACAGGAATGGGTGCCGAAGGTCGTGTAGAAAGGTTCTATAAGGCTGGAGGAGTAAATGCCGTAATGCAGGAGCTTAGCCACATTAGAAGTGACAATGTATCTAGAATATATCTGGATGTATTGATGGACAATCATGAGCTGAGCAGCAGCGAATTGGTTGGTGTTGCTCAATACATTACTAAAGAGCTAGATTCTGATTATTACATCTCAGAGATCTTCAAAAATCATGGAGATAAGTTCTTGAAAAGCCAGGAAGCTACTGGTGCATTCCTTGATGTGATCCGTAGAATGGATTCAGATCATTACGTGTCTCAAATTCTTGAGCGTATGCTAAGAGAAGATTTAGATGCGACTTCAGTAGCCAAGGTGTTGCAGGCTGCTTCTAATATGGACTCTGACCATTACAAGACTGAAGTATTGAAGGAGCTTTTAGATAGAAGAGATTTAGACAATACTACTGTTGATCAAATTATTAAAGCTGCTGCTGATATCGACTCAGATCACTATGCTACTATCATTTTAAGAGATGCATTAGACAGACCCAATCTTTCTGACGATGCATTTAACAACCTGATGAATGCCGTTTCGCATATCGATTCAGATCATTATGTAACGGAGACTTTCAGGTCTATGCTGAGAAACAGAGATGTTTCAGACAAAGTGGTTGAGGCCATTATGAATCGCTTGGAGTACATGGATTCAGATCACTATAGAACCCTTATTCTGAACGATCTTTTCGAGAATCAGAAAATCTCTGATAAGTATTTTGAGTCTTTGCTGAGAACTGTAACTGATATGGATTCAGATCACTATGCAAGTCAGGTACTTTCAAAATTATTAAAGAATGATGAGATTTCTGATGCCACTTATTCGCAGGTGCTTTCTAAAGTTGCCGAGATAGATTCAGATCATTACAAAGTAACCATTTTGAAAGATGTAATGAGAGGAGACCTTACTAAGAGTCACATGATGAGTCTTCTAAAGGTGGCAGATGAAATTGACTCTGACTACTACAAATCAGAAGTGCTTAAAGGTGCTTGTGATGCAGTGAGAGAATTGAATGACGAGGTGGTAAAGGATGAGTTCCGTAAAGTAGCCAGAGGCATTCGCTCAGATACATACTATGGTCGTGTAGCACGTTGCATCGACTAATGTTTTCTATCCATAGGGTGGGCTTCAAAAGAGTTGTGTCATCCCCGGCCTGACCGGGGATCTCCTTAAAGTTTTCGAAGGCTCTTTTGAGATTCCCTTTTTCAAGGGAATGACGGATTAAAATTCTTTTGAAGCTCACCCTCTTTTTTTCCTATCTTCATTCAAAGCCCCGAGCGTGTCAAAACTGTTCAGACTACTTTTTTTTGTGGTGATAGGAGTGCTGTTTCTCTTCTATCTGTTTTATGCCGAGAATAACTATCTCCCTCATGTGATAGAGGAAGTAAACCTCTACGCATTTACCATTTTGGCAGCGGTGGGTATAGGCTTTGGCATTGGCTACATCAACAAAAGGTTGAATGAGGCAATTCCATGGCGAAGCAATGTGCTGGGGCGTTTCATTGCCGGCTTGTCTTTGGACTTCATCTTTTTGGGCGGAATTCTGCTGCTATTTGGCTGGTTGGCCAATGTGTTGGGGCTCATCGACTACACCATGTTTCCTGAAGACATGTTCATCAGACAAATTGAATTGAAGCTGATTGTGCTCTCCCTCATTACCATGTTCGTTGTCACTTTGGTTGAATTCAATCGCTTTAGCTACAATGAATATACGGTTGGGCAAATCAGAAAACTCAAGTCGCAACGCAAGCAGCTGGAGCTTCAGTTCGAAGCTTTAAAGAGTCAGCTGAGTCCGCATTACTTGTTCAACTCTATGAATACCATTTCTTCTCTGGTATATCGTGATCCTGATACTGCTGAAAACTTCATCCGAAATCTGGCCGAAACTTTCAACTATGTGCTGAATACCCGAGAAGTTCAATTGGTAAAGTTGGAAGAAGAGATTGAAGCACTGAAGGATTATGCCTACTTACTCACCATCCGCTATGCCGATGCTATTTCGCTCAATATTGAGGTAGAACAGGTATTTTGGAAGAAACCCGTTCCTCCTTTAACACTTCAACTGTTGGTTGAAAATGCGGTGAAGCACAATATCATCAGTAATGACCAGCCATTGAAAATTTATGTGCGAGCCACTGAAGAAGAGCTCATTGTGCTGAACAATAAGACTGGTACACCAAGCCAGACAGCCAGCCACAGAGTTGGGCTCAATAACATTAAAAATCGATATGCTTTCTTTACCTCAAAAGAAATTTCGATTGAAGACACGGACTATTTTGAAGTACGCTTACCCATGCTGACCGAATGAAGAAGAACCTGATACATCAGCCTATTTTCCGTTTGGTCGTGCCTCCAATTTATGGAGTCATGATGTACATGCTCATTCTTTTGCTCAATAACGAACTGGGCCAATTGGGGTATAGTGTATTTACCGTAGAGATGGTGCTTTGTATGGTGCTGGCCTACTTAATTTCCGAACCACTAGGCTTCGTTACCCGAATTTTTCAAAAAAGAGCTGGGGATGATCTACGAAATACCATCTCCATTTCCGGGTTGCTTATCATCAACCTGATCATTGGGTCTGCCATTATATTTTTGGCCGTTTATAGTTATTTCTTTTACTACGAAGGCTTCATCTATGAGGCAATTGTCATCAAAATGGTGGTGGTATATGGTATTAGCGGATTGCTCTTCACCATGTTCTTTTTAAGTACTCATTTTCTTTCGGTCAAGAATGAATCAGAGCTCAAGAAAGAGGATCTGAAAAGGCAGAATCTTGAGCATCAACTAGAGATTTTCAACAATGAAATTAATCCTGACTTACTTTTTCAAAGTCTGGAGACACTAATCTCTTTGGTGCATTTTAATCAGGATAAGGCCGAAGATTTTGTTGACAGGCTGGCGGTGGTTTATCGGTACATTCTCGAAAACCGAAGAAAAGAACTGGTAACCGTACGAGATGAAATTGGTGCAGCTAAAAATATGATGTATCTGTTTCAACAGCGATATCCGGATCAGGTGCGTTTTGAATTGAAAAATGAGCTCAAGAATGCTGAAAAACTAATGGTACCGAATGCCTTGCCTACTATGCTCGATTGTATAGTGAATAATAGCATTGTCAGCGTTCATCAACCACTGACTATTACCATAGATGGCGATGGAGATGAGGGTTACCTGGTGATTCAGTATACCGACAGCCAGAAGCTGAGTCAAAATAAGTACATTAAAAAGCGGTGTAAGAACGTGCACAATGCCTTTGCTTTTTTCTCTGATCGACCGGTTATTGAGATTAAGGCTTATGGCAATGGCTATGTGAAACTACCCTTGCTTGACGTAAATGATAGAATATGAAGGTTTACATAATTGAAGACGAAATTCCTGCAGCTGAAAAAGTTGAAAGATTGCTCAAACGCTATGACGAAAGCATAGAAGTTGTCGGTCGTGCAATGAGCGTAAAACAGGCAGTAGACTGGGTGAAGAGCGATGGTGAAGCAGACCTACTGTTCATGGATATTCAGCTAACCGATGGATTGAGCTTCGATATCTTCAAAGAGGTTAATCTGGATATTCCTGTGGTTTTCACCACTGCTTATAATGAGTATGCCATTGAGGCCTTCAAAGCCAATGGCATAGACTATCTGCTCAAGCCCATTTCCTTCGAAGCCATTTCTGAAAGCCTTGAGAAATTCAACTCACTCAAGAACCGACTTCAGGACCAAGGACAAGCAGAAGTCAATTCTGTGATAGACCTTCAAAGCGCCTTACAAATGCTGAGTAAGCGCGATTATAAAACCCGCTTTATGGTGAAGATTGGCGAACACATCAAGTCGGTGACTACCGATACCATCGATCTGTTTTATGCTGAAGGCCGAAACGCCTACATCGTTACCAATGAAGGCCGCAGATTGATCATTGACTACAAGCTGGAGACTTTGGAGGAAATGCTCGACCCCAAGAAGTTCTTCCGTGTGAACCGAACCTTTATTGTTGAAATTGATGCCATCAAAGATGTGCTCGTTTACTCCAACAGCCGGTTGAAAATCATCCTCAAACAAAATTTCGATCGTGAAATCATCGTTAGCCGCGAAAAGGTCAATGCCTTTAAGGTGTGGTTTGATGGAAATTGATTTGATGATGAGTTGATTTGGAAATTTGGTGATGAATTGATCTAGCTTTTCGATAATCTTTAAAAGTTGGCATCCCTTTAGGGAATGAGGGTAGGCAATTTGGTGATGAGCTGATTTGATAATCCTCCGGCCTGCGGCCACCTCCTTTAAGAAAGGAGGAATGTTTCTGCTGTTGTCAAAATTCAATGCTCACTATATGACTCCATACTGTCCAGCTTCCGGTTTACTGATTCACTATTTACCGATCCACTGATTACCAAACCCAGAGGGTTTCAAAACCCAACCCTCTCCCCAGTTGTTTTGAACACGGTAGCCTCGGGATAATTTTCTTCAATGGTCTTTAATACCATGGACGAAGGAGCTTTAGGGAAATGTATTCCAACGAGCTGCTCGGCTCTTATTTCTTCATTGATGATTTTCTGTCCTACTTCATCAGACATATACCAATAGGGAACCAAGGCCACATCAATATTATATTGTTTGAGATTGAGTTGCTTAAATCGTTCAAGGTCTATATTTGAGTCGCCCAAATGAAGGATGCTGGAACCACCTATTTCAAAAACAAAACCCATGTTTTCAATACCCGGTGAATGCTCCGTGAAAAATGAATAAACCTTGATGCCATTTACCTCATCGGTTAAAGTGAATGTACCTTTTTCATGAGTGATTATTCTATTGGCCAATTGCTCATAGTGCTCATATTCTTTCAGGGAATTTCCTGCCTGTGCAGTACTCAGAAACTTTGACTCCAAATGCTCTTTCAGGAAGTCACCGGCAATGGTTGGCTCAAAATGATCGCGATGTATATGCGTAGTCAATACAGCATTCACCTGATCGTAAGGAACTTCTCCCGAAATCATCATTTCACGGGTGGCTTCTGTGGGGCTTAAGTAAGCCTCATAAAATTCATCGAACAATGCATCTATCAATACTTTCTGATCTCCCTTCTCGATCAATACCCCTTCATTGGCTATATAGGTGATGCTTCCTTGCTGACTATAAACAGGTGAGGAACTGAGTAGAGTTGTTAGAAAAATGACGAAAATTGAAAATCGTTGGATGGTAGAACCTAAGGGTATTTCTATCGTTTGCATAGTTGTCTTCGGCAAAATATATAAGTGGTTACGTAATTTTTAAAGATACCGCTATACTTGCCACAAATTTTATAGGTTGAAACTCAAATACTACTTAACACTGACTCTGTGTCTTGTGCTTTCCTTTTCCTATGCACAAGGCCCTGTTATTTCTACAAAAACAGATAATCCGCCTGAAATTGATGGTGTCTTAGATGATGAAATCTGGCAAAAAGCTCCTCAGGTTACTGGCTATAAGACTTTCGTGCCCGACTTTGCCAAGGAGATGCCTTACAAGACCATCGCCTATATGGCGCATGATGAAGACAATCTCTACTTCGCCTTTAAATGCTTTGACGACCCCAACGAAATTAAAACATCCATTGCTGCCCGCGATAAAATTGGAGCCGATGATTGGATCTGTATCAACCTCGATTCATTCAACAGTGGCCAGTCGCTTTATGGTATTTATGTAAATCCGA
>JABXIP010000208.1 GCA_013373005.1 Cytophagia bacterium
ACAAGGCATGTCGGAATATGCTAAACAGCATGTAGACGAATTGGTACATATTCCGATGTATGGCTTTACCGAGTCCTTCAATGTTTCGGTCAGCGCAGCTTTAATTCTCAATGAATTGGTTAGCCGAATCAAAGAGGAAGGTATTGCCTGGCAGTTGACAGATGAAGAAAAGGAGGATTTGAAATTTGAATGGTATCAGAATATTGTGAAACGCTCAGATCTCCATATTAAAAATTTCATTATGGAACATTCAAGATAACAGAAACGTTTGCACTGAATTGAATGAACATTGGGCACAAATAATTCATATTTGTCGTTAAATAAACTCTACAACCAAAAACTCAAAATTGAAACTTTCAACCATTCCGGTTTTCTTGTTTTTAATGCTGCTGAGCTCAATTAGTGTCGGTCAAACAATAATTGAAGGAAAAGTAACAGATGCCGAATCAGGAGACCCCATTCCTTTTGCAAGTGTTTACTTCTTGGGAACAACAAAAGGTACCGCAACCGACTTCGATGGCTTTTTTAAACTAACAGGAGAGGCAGAGACTGATACCCTGGTGGTTTCATTCATTGGCTACGAAACCAAGAAGAAAGTATATCAGAAAGGGATTTCGCAAACCATCAACTACCAACTGGCTCCCGAAGCTACCTCCTTGGGAGATTTCGTGGTTACGGCTGGCAGGAAAATAGAAAATCCGGCATGGGAAATCTTAAGAAAGGTCATTGACAATAAAGCGATCAACGATAAAAGGCGCTTAGCTGCTTATGAATATGATAGCTACAACAAAATTGAGATAGATTTAGATAACATATCCGATAAGCTCAAAAAGAGAAAGATAATGCAGAAGATAACTGCAGTATTGGATTCAATTGAAATCATTGCAGGAGAAGATGGGAAGCCAATTCTACCATTATTTATCTCTGAATCTCTTTCTACTTACTACTATCGTTCTGACCCTAGACTTTCAAAAGAACATGTTAGACGAACCAAAATAACCGGTATCGGAATTGAAGACGGTAGTCTTATTTCTCAGGTAATTGGCTCTACCTTTCAGCAGTATAATTTCTATCAGAACCGAATGAATATTGTAGAGAAGGAGTTTGCTTCTCCGATAACAGATGGTTGGAGGTTACTTTATGATTACGAGCTACAAGACTCGGTTTACATAGGAGAGGAGTTCTGCTACATGATAGACTTTAAGCCTAAGAACGATCAAGAGCTGGCTTTTGTAGGGAAGATGTGGATTGCAAAAGAAGGCTATGCCTTGAAACAGGTTGACGCCACAGTTCTAAGATCTGCCAACCTCAATTTTATTGAAAAAATAAAAGTACAGCAGGAGCTGGAAAGGGTAGATGGGGATGCTTGGCTACCTTCTAAAACCCGGGTGCTGGTAGACGTGGCAGAGATTACTAATAAGTCTGCCGGATTTTTAGCCAAGTTCTATACTTCGAACAAGGAGCTTAAAGTGACAGAACCTCGTGACTTGAGTTTCTTCGATCGAGCTCTAGAACTAGAAGAAGATGCCAGGATTGTAGATGAGGAGTTTTGGGAAGCCAATAGGCACGACAAACTCAGCCCTACGGAGATGAATGTGATCAGTATGATTGATACCATGAAAAACATTCCGGTAGTAAAAACCTGGACAACCTTGGCCAAAACATTTGCGAGAGGTTATGTAGAGGTAGGGAAGTTAGACCTTGGGCCTTGGCCATTCCTTGTTGGTAATAATGATGTTGAAGGCTTTAGGTTAAGGGCTGGGGGAAGAACCAACGAACACTTTAGTCTCAATTGGCAGCTAAACGGCTATGCAGCTTATGGCTTTAAGGACGAACAGTTCAAATATGGACTTGGTGCTAAATGGATAGCCAATAGAAAAGACTGGACGGTGTTCGATGTTCAGTATAGAAAAGATGTAGATCAATATGGTATTCAACCGGATGCATTGACTGATATAGAAAGCGGTGCGGCCTTTTTGGCCTTAACTCAACTCGGGAATTTGGTGAGGCCCTTTAGGTATGAAGGTTATCAATTTGGAGCCTTTAGGCAGTTTTCCAGAGCCTTTTCAGCTAGTTTGAGGTTGAACTACAAGGAGTTTCAACCAGAATTTCCATTTAGATACAGAACAGAGCTGAGTAGAAACGATTCTCCTTTGGCGCAAGATTATACTACGTCAGAAGTTACTTTAAGATTAAAGTATGCTCGAGATGAAGCTTTTATTATCAGCGACAACAGCCGTATTAGCTTGGGAACGTTGAGATGGCCAACTTTTCTAATGTCTGTGACAAGGGGTTTTAAGGGAGTAGCCGGAGGAGACTTTGATTACACCCGAGTGAACCTGGGAATATCTCAGAGATTGAAAATGGGTTTCTGGGGTAATTCAACTTATCAAATCAATGCAGGTCACACTTTTGAAGATCTTCCATATACTTTGCTGAATGCTCATATTGGTAATGAGCAGTTCGTTTACACCAGCATCGCTTTCAACACCATGAACTTTTATGAGTTTGTAAGTCAGAGCTATGCTTCATTAAGGTATCAACATCAATTCGAAGGGTTCATCCTCAATAGAGTTCCTTTGCTTAGAAAGTTAAAGTGGAGGCTGGTTGGAACGAGCAATATTTTATTCGGAGGGGTAAGCCAAAGTACGCTTGCTGTTCAGGCGCAGATGGATGAAAATGGAAATGCACTTCCGCAATTCGATGTGCTTGAAAATGGCAAGCCATTCGCTGAGGTTGGTATTGGAGTTGAAAACATCTTTAAGTTCTTCCGTGTAGACTATATCAGAAGACTTACCTACCTGAACAAACCGGGTGTTGATGGCTCGACATTAAAACTGAGTTTTAATCTGGGACTATAATCAATTTAATTGACGCTCAGGCAAGGGCAAGCAGATTAATATTGCATATTTGCAGCCTAAAGAAATTTTAACCAAAACCGATGGTTTGTAGCATCGGAAAAAGATTAAAATGAGTAACGAAATCATAAAAATCACCTTACCCGATGGCAGCGTTAGAGAGTATCCGAAAGGATCATCTGCCATGGATGTTGCACTAAGTATTAGTGAAGGTTTGGCCAGAAATGTACTGTCTTCCGAAGTAAACGGAGAAGTATGGGATGCCGACCGTCCAATCTCAAAAGATTCAAATTTAAAACTGCTCACCTGGAACGATGACGATGGTAAAGCTACCTTCTGGCACTCGTCTGCTCACTTAATGGCAGAGGCCCTTGAAGCGCTTTATCCTGGAATCAAATTGGGTATCGGACCTTCAATTGAACATGGCTACTACTACGATGTAGACTTTGGAGACCAGCATTTCGATGCTGCTCACCTTGAGAATGTTGAGAAGAAGATGCTGGAGCTTGCCAGAGAGAAGAATACATATAATAGAAAGGAAGTTTCGAAGGCCGATGCCATCAACTATTTCAAAGAAAAAGGAGATGAGTATAAGCTAGAGCTAATAGATGGGCTGGAAGATGGCTCCATTACCTTCTACACTCAAGGAGGATTTACTGACTTGTGTAGAGGGCCACATATTCCGAATACCGGTTTTATCAAGGCTGTTAAGCTTTTGAATGTTGCTGGTGCTTACTGGAGAGGTGACGAGAAGAGAAAGCAGCTTACTCGTATTTATGGAATAACTTTCCCTAAGCAAAAGGAGCTGACGGAGTTTCTACACAATCTGGAAGAAGCTAAGAAAAGAGATCATAGGAAGCTAGGGAAAGAATTAGACCTGTTCACCTTCTCTGAGAAAGTTGGGATGGGGCTTCCGCTTTGGTTGCCAAAAGGAACTAAGCTGAGAGAACGCCTGGAATCCTTTATGAGAAAGGCCCAAGTGAAGGCTGGTTATGAACCAGTCGTAACTCCTCATATTGGTCATAAGAACCTATACGTGACTTCAGGTCACTATGAGAAATACGGTGAAGATTCATTCAAGCCAATTCAGACTCCAAACGAAGGGGAGGAGTTCTTGCTGAAGCCAATGAACTGTCCTCATCACTGCGAGATTTACAATTCAAGACCTAGGTCTTATAAAGATCTACCGGTAAGGCTGGCAGAGTTTGGTACTGTATATCGCTACGAGCAAAGTGGAGAGCTTCATGGCTTAACCAGGGTTAGAGGCTTTACGCAAGATGATGCTCACATTTTCTGTCGACCAGATCAGGTGAAAGATGAGTTCAAGAAAGTAATTGATCTTGTGCTTTATGTATTCTCCTCATTGGGCTTCAATGATTATGTGGCTCAAATCAGTTTGCGTGATCCTGAAAACAAGGAAAAGTATATCGGAGATGATGCACTTTGGATGGAAGCTGAGAAAGCCATTCAGGAAGCTGCTGAAGAGAAAGGTTTGAATACAGTTACTGAGCTTGGTGAAGCTGCTTTCTATGGTCCCAAGTTAGACTTTATGGTAAAAGATGCTTTGGGAAGAAAGTGGCAGCTTGGAACAATTCAGGTTGATTATACTTTGCCTGAGCGTTTCAAGCTGGAGTATACGGGTTCAGATAACCAGAAGCATAGACCTGTAATGATTCACAGAGCACCATTTGGTTCTTTGGAAAGGTTTGTCGCTGTGTTGATTGAACACTGTGCTGGAGAGTTCCCGCTTTGGTTAACCCCAGATCAGGTAGCTATTCTGCCTATTTCGGAAAAGTATGCTGAATATGCTCAAGAGCTTTATAAGGTACTGGAAGAAGAAGACATCACCGGATTTGTAGATCACAGAGATGAAAAAATTGGGAGGAAAATTCGTGATGCCGAGGTGAAGAAGATACCTATAATGCTGATTGTAGGCGAGAAAGAAGCCGATCAGAAAGAGGTGTCAATTAGAAAACATGGACAAGGAGATCAAGGTAGTATGTCTATTTCCGAATTCATTTCTTATTTTAATAAAGAAAAGTCAGCATCACTTGGTAATTGATTTTATCAAAATATGTGTTTTCCTAGATATTGATAATTAGAAAATTATGCCGATATTTGCAGTCATTTTAACAAAACAAGGAGGTAACAATCGCTAAAATGAGAAGACGCTACCCACCCAGAGGTCGGGTAGAGGAGCCATACAAGGTTAATGATAAGATTACAGCTCGCCAGGTACGCGTAGTTGGAGAAAACGTAGAGCAGGGTGTTTACCCGCTTAGCAGAGCGCTTCAAATTGCTACAGAGCAAAGCTTAGACCTTGTTGAGATTTCTCCAAAAGCGGAGCCACCTGTTTGTAAAGTAGTAGATTACTCTAAGTTTAAATACGAACAGAAGAAGAAGCAGAAGGAAATTAAAGCCAAAGCCTCTAAAACTGTAATCAAAGAAATCAGGTTTGGTCCGAATACGGATGACCACGATTTTGAGTTTAAACTGAAGCATGCAATCAACTTCTTAAAAGAAGGAGCAAAGGTGAAAGCCTATGTTCACTTTAAAGGAAGGACAATTGTTTACAAAGAGAGAGGGGAAATACTCCTTTTGAAATTTGCTCAGGCTTTGGAAGAATATGCCAAAGTAGAGCAATTGCCAAAACTAGAGGGGAAAAGAATGTTCCTGTTTTTGGCGCCTAAAGTTGTAGGAAAGAAAAGTTAGTAAAACTAATATTTATAAAATGCCTAAAGTAAAAACTAAATCTGGAGCGAAGAAGCGTTTCAAATTGACAGGTACTGGCAAAATCAAAAGAAAGCATGCTTTCAAGAGCCACATCCTGACTAAAAAAGAAACGAAGCAGAAACGTAATCTTACAAACATGGGCTTGGTGCACAAGTCTGATGAGGATAACGTTAAGCACATGCTCAACATTTAAGAAACCTTTGAAGGTTTATGTTTAACCGGAGTTTTGGTAATAAGTACTGAGCGTGAGCGCAGTCGCCAAAAATCAAAAACAACAAAAGAATGCCAAGATCAGTAAATTCAGTAGCCTCTAGGGCTAGAAGAAAAAGAGTACTCAAGTTAGCCAAGGGCTATTGGGGAAGAAGAAAAAACGTATGGACTGTATCAAAGAATGCAGTTGAAAAAGGTCTTACTTACGCTTACAGAGACAGAAAAGCTAAGAAGAGAGAATTTAGAAAATTGTGGATTCAAAGAATCAACGCTGGTGCAAGAGAGCACGGTATGTCTTATTCACAATTTATGGGTAAAGTAGGACAGTCAGGAATTGAGTTGAACAGAAAAGTGTTGGCTGACCTGGCAATGAATCACCCAGAAGCTTTTGAAGCAGTAGTAAAAAAGCTGAAGTAATTCAGAAATGATATAGATAGAGAACCCAAGTCAAATGACTTGGGTTTTTTTATGTCTTTACTTTCTGTAAAACAAACGAGGCAGGCCACCACAGCCTGCCTCACAACAAAACCAATACACCACTTCGCAGTGGGGTTTTTATTGCTAGTAGAGGTTGTATATCAACTTCATACCAGTCATGTCTTTATTGCCATTACCTCCATATTCGAAGGCCATTCTCCAGCTTTTATTGAACTTATATCTTAGCTCCCCAGAGATGATAGTCTTCTGAGGTTCATTGTTAAGAATTCCTTTTCTGACACCGGCTGCCAATTCAACTCTTTTGAATATGGGCTGAGCAATGCTTAGATGAAAGCCTGAAAACCTGTTGTCTAAATATGGCCTCTCGGTATTTACTCCATAGTCTCTGGCGTGGAAGTAGTTTAATGAAATCACTTGTCTGATATTCAGTCCAATACCAAAACCAAATTTCACACCATCAAAATCAACAACCGTAGGTACTACTTGAAAAGTAACTTCCTTTCTATTAAAGTTATCATAGCTCTTTCCAATTAGGGTTTGGCCCAAGGCTACATGAGCTGACCCCAAGAGTAAGATGATGATAACTAGTTTTTTCATGGTTGTGTTGCTCGTTGCTTGTAATTGAATACAGGTTAAATATCGCTCAACCAAAGGGCACTGTTATTGGATTATCCTCTGAATAGAGAATTTCGGCAAATTACCTAGAGAGGTAGGTAATTCCCGTAGTGGGGGAAAGCTGTCTAGCTCAAAAAGAAAAAGGCAAGTTAAAAAACTTGCCTTTGAGTAGCGAGGACGGGAGTTGAACCCGTGACCTCAGGGTTATGAATCCTGCGCTCTAACCAACTGAGCTACCTCGCCA
>JABXIP010000383.1 GCA_013373005.1 Cytophagia bacterium
AGTTTGGCAATACGCCTGTTTCCATCATATTCGAGGTAATCGCTTTCAATGTCAATAGGATCTACCTGGTCGAGGATTCTAACATGTCCGAAGGCCCTTGCCGAATTGGTTAGCATGTTCACAAAAGCTGAGTCGCAAAAAATAGTGGTATTGCCCTGAACCAGAATAACACTGTCTTTCATCTTCTGCTCATTGCCTACTTTTGACAGGGTACCCGCTGTTTTCAGAGTAACCCGGGTTTGTCCTAGAGCTGCTGAACAGGTTATTAACAATATGAAATAGAATGTGAGTCTTCTCATTTTTATGGAACGGCCGCAAAATTAGCGATTTGTGCTATTTTTGAGCCATGCTCGATCGCTTTTTGGAGTTTATCAAAAAACATGCCCTAATTGAGGCCAACGAACGTTTTCTTCTGGCTGTCAGTGGGGGGGTAGACTCTATGGTGCTACTCGACCTGTTTTCTGAGACCTCTTACCCATTTGCTGTCGCACATTGCAATTTTCAATTAAGAGGAAAAGAGTCTGATTGGGATGAAAAATTTGTCAAATCAACTTGTGAGGAGTTAAAGGTGACCTTTCACAAAAGAAGATTCGAAACTAAAAAGTATGCTAAGGATCATGGTGTTTCAACTCAAATGGCAGCTAGAGACCTTAGATTCAAATGGTTTGAATCATTATGTAATGAATTCGGGTATGATAAGATTGTCTTGGCGCATCATCTAGATGATTCCATTGAAACCTTTTTTCTGAACCTAACGCGTGGAACTTCCTTACGAGGTTTACGAGGGATTCAGGTTGAGAATGACAAACTGATACGGCCGCTTTTGACCTTTTCCAAGGAAGAGATTCTCCATTATGCCAAAAATGAAGGGTTAAAATGGAGAGAGGACTCCAGCAATCAGGAGACATATTATAAAAGGAATCTTATTCGGCATGAGTTGATCCCCGTGTTAGAGAAGTTGAATCCGGACTTTCAAAAGGTAATGTCTGAGAATTTAGAGAAGCTCAATTTGAGATTTCAGACCTCAGAGAAGTATTATCAGGAGCTTTATAAAGATGCAGTTACCATAACAGATAGTGGCTTCAAGATCGACAAATCGAAAATATTGGAAGGTTGCCAAAGCGGATATGACCTTTATGAATTGCTCAGAAGCTTCTATTTCAATTATACTACTGCGTTGGAGATTTATGAGGCCTTGGGTAATGCTTCGAGTGGCAAAGTGTTTTTCTCTCCTGACTATCAATTGCTTATTGATAGAGATTTCTTGATTGTTACCCTGCTCAAATCGGGGGAGAATGAAGCATTAAGTCTGCAGATCGACTTGAAGGATACCAAATCCAATATCGGATCTGAAACTTATCATTTAGCCGAATATCATCAGAATGACTGGACACTCATTAAGGATCCCTCAATAGGTGCTTTTGACTTCGATAAACTGCACTTTCCTCTTGTGGTTAGACCTTGGAAGGAAGGAGATAGTTTTCAACCTCTCGGTATGAAAGGAACGAAGCTTGTAAGTGATCTTTTGATTGATCTTAAGGTGCCGTTGGTTCATAAGCCGAAGGTGAACGTAATGATTTCCAATGGTGAGATTGTGTGGGTGATTGGGTTTAGAGTGTCGGAGAAATTCAAGGTGACTGACAAGACCGAAAAGGTATGGCAAGCCACTAGTCAAAATTAAATGCAAACATTCAAACCTTAATTTCATTTAGAATGTTGGCCTATTAACTTTGCGACATTAATTAAAAATTAGATAAATCCATGAAAGTAACTGTAGTAGGTGCCGGAGCAGTAGGTGCCAGTTGTGCCGAGTATATTGCTATTAAAGATTTTGCTTCTGAAGTTGTTTTGATTGATATCAAAGAAGGTTTTGCTGAAGGTAAAGCCATGGACTTGATGCAAACTGCTTCATTGAACAGTTTCGATACTAAGATTACCGGAACTACTAACGACTATTCAAAAACAGCCAACAGTGATGTGGCTGTAATTACCTCAGGTATTCCTCGTAAACCAGGTATGACTCGTGAAGAGTTGATTAGTACTAACGCTGGTATTGTGAAGTCGGTAGCAGAGAACCTGATCAAGCATTCTCCAAACGTAATCATCATTGTGGTTTCTAACCCAATGGACACCATGACTTACCTTACTCATAAGGCTACAGGTCTTCCTAAGAATAGAATCATCGGTATGGGTGGAGCATTGGACTCAGCTCGTTTCAAATACAGATTGGCTGAAGCATTAGACGCTCCTATTTCTGATGTAGACGGAATGGTAATTGGTGGTCATAGTGATACTGGTATGATTCCTCTCACTCGTTTGGCAACCAGAAACTCTGTTTTGGTTTCTCAATTCATCACTGAGGAAAGAATGGAAGAGGTAAAACAAGAAACTAAAGTTGGTGGTGCTACATTGACTAAACTTTTGGGTACTTCAGCATGGTATGCTCCTGGTGCAGCAGTTTCTGCAATGGTTCAGGCTATTGCGTTGGATTCAAAGAAAATGTTCCCTTGCTCATGTATGTTGGAAGGAGAATATGGACTAAATGACATCTGTATTGGTGTTCCTGCCCTTATTGGAGCAAATGGTGTGGAGAGCATTGTAGAAATTGAGCTTTCAGACGCTGAGAAAGCTGAATTGACAAGCAGTGCAGATGCAGTTAACAAGACCAACGGATTGCTTTAATTCAAGAAGATATTTTTGAAAAAAGCCCCGACAGAAACTCTGTCGGGGCTTTTTTTGTCTTTTTTTCTTAAAAGTCCTTTTAATGCTGGAACAATACTTTGCCTTTCTTGTCAACAATTTTGAAGTGACTCTGAGATAAAATCGAAATTTCTTCACTCGTGCTAGTTTCATTGCCTTTCTTGTCAATGAAAATCAGGGTAGCTTCATCATAGTCTTTTAGCTTATGATTAGCCTTTGCAATTTTTACATCTGTCAAAAGCTCGCCTTTGCCATAAGCGTTGAGTCCGACATTGAATTGAAGCTTAATATCTCCATTTTCAAAGTATTCGGTAAACTGTCCAAAGAGTTTGTTGTAAGTGTAATTTCTCTCACTTCTGGTGTGCCCATCTTCATAATACTCAATGGCACCACCATGAAGTTTGCCTTGCAAAGCCGAGTAGGTGAATTTTAGAACATCATTTTCATAATAGTCTATAATTTCACCGGTAATAAGCTTGTCTTGGTGCTTGTAGATACCTTCCAAAAAGTGAACTTCTGAGATGAGTATTTTATCAGCAGCTCTATCTGCTGAAATAAAAAGTAAGATTAAACTAGGTAAACTGAGTTTTATGAGTACTCTCTTCATACATTTGGTTTTGAAAAATCAGCAACAGTCGATGATAATTCAAGTCAGGTGTTTTGGTTATTCAACTATCAAGTTTCTTTAACAGAATTGCAATATTGAATTTGCAATGTTTGTTGTTAAAGTTTCACTTGAAACAGTTTCGTTCAAAAATGAGGCCGAAACTTGAATCACCCAAGAAAAACTATCACAAATTGAACTTTGACTTAATAAATCGACCGCTTTTTAGTTTAAATGGTTGGAAAGCCCTCAGACTTTCTTTCAGTATAAACCCTAACAGACATTGAAAGCTAGAATATTCATTGTAATAATCTTTCTCCTCCTACTTCTAGGTGGATCTTATTGGTATTTCGAACTTAAACGTCAGAAGCCTCAAATAGAACACATCCTTCCCGAAACAAGCTTGTTCGTCATTCATGGGGAAGACCTAAACGCTACTTTAGGTGCGCTACAGGAATTTGATTGGTTTGCTACTGTAGAGTCTATTCCCTTTGTTAATACGCTTGTGAATTGGTCTTCGAAGGTCGACTCACTTCAGGCCACGGGAAGACTGCAGTCGAATGTTACGGAGTTACCTTTTTGGATATCCTTTCATTCTACAGGTAGTTCAGATATTACTCCTCTTTATATTATTGAAGCAAAGTCTTTTGATTGGAACTCTCAGAATATTGTTGCCCTACTAAAGACGCTAACAGGTCAGGAATTTACCACTAGCACTCAACTGTTCAATGGTTTCAATTTATTGAATGTTGAAGGGGGGGATGCTCGCTTAGATATGCTGATTCAAGGCGATTACCTAATTATTTCTGAGGAGAATCTGTTGGTTGAAGATGTGGTTAGAGCTCTTGAAAACCAGCCAAGCAGACTAGTAGGTGATTTCTATCAAAGAGTGGTTACCCAAGACTTACAACTGATATTGAACACTAAGCGAATTAATGAACTCCATCAGGTTTTCTTTAGTCAGGGTTTAGATGGAAACTCGGCCGTTGGAGATGTGGCCTATCTCGATATTAGTTTTAGCAACCAGGGTATCAGTGCTCAAGGAACCTCTCAGGGTGGACAATTACTGATGAGGGAGGATGCTAATATTTTCGGTAAAAACTTAATTCCAATAACCTCTACCACCTTTAGTTGGGAGCCTGTGAATATTGGTCTCGATAATTTTAAGGAGCTCTTAAGAGGGGAGATGTTAAAGATTTCTTTGGATATGAATTTCTCAGATATCTCCGAGGTGTTACTGATCAACACAGCAGATACAGCGTATTTAATGAGAGAACTCACTCAACTTTCTGAGGCAAAGACGAGTGTTCAGGATTCAACGGTTTATAGTGAGTCTTACCTCAATACCAGTCTCGGTTACATTCAGCAGAATGATTTTGTGGAAAGGCTTACTTCTGGGGTGCAAAAGATGGGGGAACCTTATTATGCTGTTTTCCAGAATACTTTAATAATGAGTGACAACCTGGATGCCCTAAAAACCATAATGAATGAGTTCGATAATGAGTCTACCTGGGGTAAATCTGTAGAACGAAGGAAAGTGCTTGACGATTTGGTTCAGGAAACTGACCTCACAGTTGTTAAGGATTTCGACTACGGATCGGAATCGGTTTTGAAAGGGCTAAAGCCAAATTGGAGAGATTTCTTTAATGAAAACGACAACCTTAAAGGGCTTTTGAAGCGAATGCATTTTCAGCTCAATTCCAATAATAATGGGTACTTGGTAAGTTCTTCGCTGGCATTTAATAAGGCAAGGTCTACTTCCGTAAAATCTGACAATGTAACTGTTGCTCCGGAGCTTGTGGTGAAAGCCAATGTATTCGCAGATACTGCTCTTTCAACAAAGCCTTTTGTGGTTAGAAATCATGTGAACTCCAACCTTGAAGTGATTTTTCAGGATCAGGCTACAAATCTATACTTGACTTCGAGGCAAGGTGAGATTTTATGGAAGAAGAATATTGGTGAAAAGATTAGGGGCTCAATTCATCAGGTAGATTACTATAATAATAAAAAGCTTCAGTACTTGTTCTTTACCGATTCGCTGGTTCATTTAATTGACAGAAATGGAGAGATGGTTGAAGGCTTCCCAAAACAATACAGCACTCCAATGCCAATCGATGGTACTGCTGTTATTGACTATGATAATAGCAAGCGCTACAGGTACCTGACAAAAGGCAGAAGAGGAAATATCACGCTATTTGATAAGGAGGTAAATCCTTTAGAAGGATGGAATCCCAAGGAAATGGGTGCCGAACTTTTGGTCACCCCATTCCATACTCGTGTAAGAGGACGAGATGCCTTTGTTGTGGTAGAAAGGACTGGAGAAGTATCGCTTCTTAATAGAAGAGGAGAGTTTTACCCTGGCTTCCCTCAAACATTCGATCTGAGGTTTAAGGGAGATGTGTCGCTTGTGAAAGGGCCTAATTTTGCAGGAACCAGTATTGCCCTGATTGGTCAGGAAGGCATGCTGTTGGAAATGAATCTGGAAGGGAAGATTCTTCAGGAGAAACAATTATTCAGACCAACGACTAGAAGTGTTTATTCAATGGTGAATGACGTTTTAGAGACCGGCTTTAGAATACTCAGAAACGATCAGAATAAAATTGCATTCTACGATATGTTGGGTCAGGAAGTATTCGAAATATCCTTTGACAATTCAGGAAATCTTGATGCGGAGTACTATAATTTCAGGAACGGTAGAGAGATATATGTCCTTCGGGATAGGGAAAGAAATCAGCTTTATTTATTCAATAATAAAGGACAGCAAATTTGCCCGGTAATTCCTGCTTCCGAACGAATTGGTATTCTCTATTATCAGAATTTATCAGAGTACGAAGTGTTTGTTAACTTCGCGAATCAATTGAATATTTATGCCATCGATGCGCAATAGTTTGCGGTTTTTAGCTTTCATGTTTTTCCTTGTGACTCTAATTAGTCTCAAGGCACAAACAGACTCATTACCGAGTACATTCACTAGCCCATATGAGGCCATCTATAATCATCTCAATTACCTGCAGGATGAAAATCACATTCCTGCGCAGGCGGCTAAGTCGCTCTTTAGGGGAGATAGAAGTCAGAGAGAGATCAATAACCTGGCAGTTGAGCTAAAGCAGGTATTAGATGGTTCTGGCAACTTCATCAACATGGATGAGGTGCCTAAATCAGCAGAGTATTATGACTCACTCTCCAGGCGCAACCGATACGTGCTCACCAAAGACTTTCCTGAGATCTATGTTCAGAAGTATGGCGACCAATGGCTATTTTCAGAATACTCGGTTGATCAGATAGATAGGCTCCATAAAAAAGTGTTCCCATTTGGAACAGATAAGCTTTTGAATATTCTTCCAAATCTGGGTACAACCAAGTATCTGGGGCTTCACCTGTGGCAGTATCTGGGTATTCTTATTCTCATTACGCTCGGGTTTCTAATCCACTTGATTTTTACCGTTGTTTTAAGAAGGATCCTTTTTGCAGTGCTGCATAAGTATGGTAAAATAGATTTGGCGAATCAATTTCTAAACCCGGTTGTTAGGCCTTTCAGCCTGATGATTATTGCCTTGTTGGCAAGTATTCTCATCCCCGTACTTCAGTTGCCTCCATTTGCTGCAACAAACTTAATTCTTCTGGTTCATGCCTTGGTGCCTTTCTTCGCCACTTTCTTCTTCTACAGACTGGTAGACATTCTTGGGCATTACATGAAAAGAATGGCAGATAGGTCTGAAAATACACTAGACGATCAGCTGGTTCCTTTGGTGACTAAGGTCCTACATGTGTTTGTAGTTATTGTTGGTTTTGTTGCCATTCTTAGAGGCTTTAAGTTCGATATATGGCCAATTCTTACCGGACTTTCCATTGGTGGTTTGGCTTTTGCCTTAGCCGCACAAGACACGCTCAAGAACTTCTTCGGCTCCTTGATGATCTTCATAGACAGACCTTTTCAAATAGGAGACTGGGTCACTTCTGGAGATGTTGATGGTACCGTGGAAGAAGTGGGCTTTCGCTCCACAAGGGTGAGAACTTTCAGGGATTCCGTGATGTATGTGCCGAATAGTGTTATCTCCAATAGCATGGTAGATAATCATGGAAGAAGACAATACAGACGCTTTTATACTCGATTGGCTATTACTTATGATACTCCTGCCAGACTAGTAGAGGTGTTTGTAAAAGGAGTAGAAGAGATTGTGCAGCAGCATCCTGATACCCGAAAGGATTACTACAATATTTTCTTAAACGAATATGGTGCGAGCGCATTGGAGGTGATGCTCTACATATTCTTTAAAGTGCCAGATTGGAACAATGAGTTAAGGTGTAGGCAGGAGATCATGTTAGAAATCAACAAGCTTGCTGAGCATTTAGGAGTAAGATTTGCCTTCCCAACTCAGACATTGATGATTGAGCAGGCACCTGGCCAGAAAAACTTGACACCAGATTACAATCAAACTAAAGAGGAAATGGAAGAGGAGCTAAAATCCTTCTTCAATAAAAAGTAAACTATATGAAATTCGATACCAAAGCAGTTCATGCGGGGGTACATCCCGACCCATCTACAGGAGCCATCATGACTCCAATTTTCCAGACTTCTACCTACGTTCAAAAGTCACCCGGAGATCACAAAGGCTTTGAATATTCAAGAACTCAAAACCCTACTCGTTTTGCTCTTCAGGATAGTATTGCAGCATTGGAAAATGCCAAGCATGGTTTGGTATTTGGGTCTGGTTTGGCTGCTATAGATGCCGTAATTAAGCTGCTTAAACCTGGTGATGAAGTAATCAGTGCCAACGATTTGTATGGAGGAACTTACCGAATCTTCACTAAGATATTCGAGAACTTCGGTATCAAGTTCCACTTTATTGGCATGGACGATGTCACTAACATCGAAAACTATATCAATGCCAATACAAAGTTGATCTGGTTAGAAACCCCAACCAACCCAATGATGAATATTGTGGACATTAAGGGAGCTTCAGAGATTGCCAAAAAGCATAACCTAATGTTGGGCGTAGACAATACTTTTGCTTCTCCGGCTCTTCAGAATCCAATGGATTTGGGAGCTGATATTGTAATGCATTCGGTGACCAAATACTTGGGTGGTCACTCAGATGTGGTCATGGGAGCCTTAGCTATGAACGATGAATCTCTTTACCAAAAGTTAGCTTTCATACAAAACTCATGTGGAGCAGTAGCCGGTCCTCAAGATTGCTTTCTGGTACTCAGAGGCATTAAAACCCTGCACTTGAGAATGCAGCGCCATTGTGAAAACGGTGAGAAGGTAGCCAGATATTTGGCAAGTCATCCGAAGGTGAACAAAGTTTACTGGCCCGGTTTTGAGTCACATCCTAACCATGCAATTGCTAAGGCTCAAATGAAGGGTTTTGGAGGAATGATTTCATTCACCTTCCATGAAGACGATATGCAGCAATCTTTCAGGGTAATGGAAAGATTTAAGGTGTTTGCTTTGGCTGAGTCTTTGGGAGGAGTAGAGTCTATGGCTAACCATCCTGCTACAATGACTCACGGTGCTATTCCTAAAGAAGAGCGCATGAAAGTAGGTCTTTTGGACTCATTAATCCGCCTAAGTGTGGGTATTGAAGATGCCGAGGATCTAATTTCTGACTTGGAGCAGGCAATTGGCTAAAAATACCACCAAATAAAATTGCTCAGTTTAACCCGGAAACATCCGGGTTTTTTTGTGTCCAGATGTTCACCCCCAATTTTATACTGCTTAACATCAGTATCGACCAATCGATAAAAATATTATACTTTTTTCTCTATCAGAATTAAACTTTTTCAGAACTTTGTCGTCTAATAAGGGACAAGTAAGCAAATATTATTTGGAAACATTAGCATAACATCACGTAAGCAAAAATTAAAAATTCACAACAACAACGGTCATGGAAAAGCAATTTACAACACAAAGAAAATGGTCGGCCATAGTGGCTCTGATCTTAGCTATGGTAGTCACTTTTATGGCGGCCATCAAATCATTCGGAACAACCAACTCAGAAGAGTTAATAGTATATGATATCAAAGGCTCATTGGAAAGAGCTTATGAAGAAGTAGTTGATGATAGGTTCGATTTTGAGCTGCCTGCATCTGAAATTGAAACCATTAAAATCTACGGTAACAATGATCAATTATTATTGTCTATTGTTAAGCAGAAAGATGGTGTAATTGAAGATCAGAATGCACTTAGAATGCTAAATAAGGCAGATTATCTGTCAAGTTTTGGAAACACATCAATCTACAAAGTAGAGGAATAGTTTAGGTTGAAATAAATTGGTAGTGAAGAGCCACTCTGAAAGGAGTGGCTTTTTTTATGGCCATTGGTGTAAAAAGGCTCAGTGGCTTTCTTATTATCTGCTCGTCTTCATAACTTTTAACACTTTACACTATGAGAATATCAGTATCAAACTATTAACTATGAAGACGACTAGAAATCTGAAAACCCAACTTTGGGTGGCGGTCTTTGCAGTGCTGTCTGTTATCTCTTTCGATGCAAATGCGCAAAGGAGGAACAGAAATAACTCGGCACCGGCCCCTGATCCTAAAGTTGATGTTTACAAAACCATTGAATGGCGGTCAATTGGCCCATTTATAGGTGGCCGTTCGGGAACCGTTGCTGGTGTCCCTAATGAACCGAATATTTTTTACATGGGATCCACTGGTGGTGGAGTTTGGAAAACCGATAATGGAGGACGAACCTGGAAGAATATTTCTGATGGCTACTTCGGAGGCTCAATAGGAGCTGTGGCAGTAGCTGATTCAGACCACGATGTAATCTATGTAGGTCAGGGTGAGCAAACCGTTAGAGGTAATGTTTCATCTGGCTTTGAGGGCATGTGGAAATCTACCGATGGTGGAGATACATGGACAAACATTGGCCTGAATGATGCCATGCATGTGGGTAGAATTAAGATTCACCCTACAAACCCAGATATTGTTTGGGTGGCTGTGATGGGTGACCTTTTCAAGTCTTCAGAAACCAGAGGTGTTTACAAGACTACTGATGGTGGTAAAACCTGGAAGAAAACACTATTCGCAAACGAAGATACCGGTGCTGTAGATCTTACTTTAGATCCGAACAACCCTGACTTTATGTTTGCCAGTACCTGGAGAGTAAGAAGAACTCCTTACAGCCTTACATCGGGTGGTGAAGGATCAGGTATTTGGAGGTCTAAAGACGGTGGCGAAACCTGGGAAAACATGATGAGCAAAAGAGGTATGCCAAAAGGTCCTTATGGAATCAGTGGTGTGTCTATTTCTCCTGTTAATCCTAATGTTGTTTACTCTATTATTGAAGCGAATGATGGTGGTGTTTACAAATCTACCGATGGTGGTGAAAGCTGGACAAACTCTAACAAAGACAGAAGTCTAAGACAAAGAGCCTGGTACTACACCAGAATTTATGCCGATACCAAGGATGTGAATAAGGTTTACGTAATGAACGTAGGCTTTCATGTTTCAACAGATGGTGGTAGAACCTTCGGTGGAAAGAGAACCCCTCACTCAGATCATCACGATCTTTGGATTGCCCCGGATGATAACATGAGACTTGGAGTTGCTGATGACGGTGGTGCTCAGGTGTCATATGATGGGGGAGACTCTTGGTCTTCTGAAGAGAATCAACCAACTGCTCAGTTCTATAGAGTAGTTACAGACAATGCATTCCCTTACAGAATTTATGGTGCTCAGCAGGATAATTCTACAGGAAGAATTCCTCATAAGACTTCCGGATTCGCCATTACAAGAAATGACTGGGAAAATACTGCTGGTGGTGAGAGTGCTCATTTAGCACCTAAGCCAGATAATCCTGAAATCGTATATGGTGGTAGCTACGGTGGTTTGCTAGTCATGAGAGACCATCAGAAGGGTATTAGCAGAAATGTTAATGCATGGCCTGATAACCCAATGGGACATGGTGCGGAAGATTATAAGTATAGGTTCCAGTGGAACTTCCCAATTTTCTTCTCGCCACACAATCCTGATAAGCTTTACACAACATCTAACCATGTGCACATGACCACTAATGGTGGCCAGTCATGGGAGATTATTAGCCCGGATTTGACAAGAGCTGAGCCGGATAAACTAGGTAAATCGGGTGGTCCGATTACTTATGATGATACATCTGTTGAGTATTACGCTACTATTTTCGCAGCTACTGAGTCTCCTTACGAAGAAGGAGTAATTTGGGCAGGTTCTGATGATGGTTTAATTCACGTAACCACTGATGCTGGTAAGAACTGGACCAATGTTACGCCTCCAGACATGCCTAAGTACTTGATGATCAACTCGATTGATGCTGATCCATTTGTGAAAGGTGGAGCCTATATTGCTGGAACTCAGTACAAGTTAGGAGACTATCAGCCATACCTTTATAAAACCAAGGATTATGGTAAAACCTGGACTAAGATTACTTCAGGAATACCTGATACCTACTTCACAAGAGTGGTAAGAGCCGATCCGGGAAGAGAAGGTTTGCTATATGCAGGTACTGAAAGAGGGATGTTTGTTTCATTCGATGATGGAGCATCATGGAAACCATTCCAGATGAACCTTCCAATTGTGCCGATTACAGATTTGACTATCAAGGATAATAACCTGATTGCAGCTACTCAAGGTAGAGCATTCTGGATGATTGATGATCTGACTATTCTTCACCAATTGTCTGATGAGGTAGCAGGAAAATCAGTTCACCTATTCAAACCAATGGATGCCTATAGATTAATGGGCTCTGGAAGTGGTGGATTTAGAGGCTTTGGTGGCTTCGGTGGTGGAGGTGGTGATATCAGCCTTACCACTGGTAAAAACGCCCCTGCTGGTCCTATGATTTATTTCAACCTAAAAGAAGCTCCTGCTGCAAATACAAAAGTGTCTTTCGATATTCTGGATTCTGAGGGTAACCTTATCAAGAACTATCCTCAAAGAGGTCTTAAAGCTGGTTTGAATTCATTCAATTGGGATATGAGATCTGAAGGTCCTGAAGGATTTGATGGTTTGATCATGTGGGCTGCTTCAGTTCGAGGCCCAGGTCCAATGTACCCAACTGGTGAGTATACTGCCAGATTAAAAGTTGGAGATGAGGTTCAGGAAACTACTTTTACGTTAATTCCAGATCCTAGATACGGTTCGACTGATGCAGACATTAAAGCTCAGTTCGATTTCTTAACTAAGGTGACGGCCAAAGTAACTGAAATGCACCGCGCGATTAAAGACATCCGTGAAGCAAGAGCTCAAATGGATGATTTGATGGGTAAAATTAAAGGTGATGACAATTACAAAGATGTTGTGGAAGCCGGTAAAGAGTTGATGGCTAAAATGACTAAAGTTGAAGAGGCGCTTTATCAGACTAAGAATGAGTCTGGTCAGGATCCGCTGAACTTCCCAATCCGTTTGAACAATAAACTAGCTGCCTTGCTAGGCGTTGCCGGTAGCGGAGAGTGGAGACCAACCAAACAGTCAGAAGATGTAAGGGTAGAATTGACAGAGCAGATTGATGCCGAGCTAGCTACTTTGAAAGGCTTAATGGAGAACGATCTTCCTGCCTTCAATAACTTGGTGAAGCAAAAAGCTGTTGATTACATTGTTATTAAGAAGAGAGATAATTAGAATATAGTCTCAATGAA